>JBMYQZ010000583.1:0-3927 GCA_049601855.1 Limisphaerales bacterium
GTAGAAGAAGAACTCATAGCTCAACGACCAGGACACGACGATCATCGGCTCCACATCGATCATGCCGGGGAGGAAGACCAGGTTCTGCAACAGGTAAACCCCAGCGGCTTCCACATCCGCCGGGATTTTGCTGCTTCGCGGAAACGCATACGACAATACCAAGTACAGACCGAAGACAGCCAGGAAGGTCGGATAGATACGTGAGATCCGTTTACCCATGAAATCGAAGAACGGTCGATGACGCCGGATCATCGCGCCATAGATCAGGTAACCACTGAGAACGAAGAACAGATCGACACCGGCGTGGCCAATCGACCTGAGTTGCTCGCCGATTTCCCAAGTCGCGGTGCCAGTTCCGATCCAGGGTTGGATCAGGCACACGTAGTGCGCGAAGAAGACCATAATCACTGCCAAGCCGCGGAGCCCCTCCATCGCGCGAATCGAGTTCTTGTTGTCGCGCGAAAGCTCAAATTGGCTTCGCATCCACCCGGCAACGTTTTGGAAGAGCGTGCTCATGATTGATTCGGTTTCGGTTGGGAATCGGCCTGTGTCATTTCACGCGTCAAACTACCGCCTGGAGCCGTTTCGGAAATCCGGCCCGGATGCCGAACGAAGGATGGGGGGACGCCCTAGGGGCAAAGGAGAATTGCCTAGGGCCCAGCCTGCCCGCTAAAAGATCGCGCATGAGCAATCAGATTTGTCGTTGGGGTATCTTGAGCACGGCAGGAATCGCCCGGAAAAACTGGCAGGCCATTCACTATTCGGGTAACGGAACCATCGTCGCGGTCGCCAGCCGCAACGCTTCCAAGGCACAGGCCTTCATTGAAGAATGCCAGGCAGAGGTGCCCTTCACCAATTCACCAGAGGCCGTCGAGGGCTACGACACGCTGCTCGCCCGCGAAGACATCGATGCCGTCTACATCCCGCTCCCGACCGGCTTGCGGAAGGAATGGGTGCTGAAAGCCGCTGCAGCCGGAAAACACATCATGTGCGAAAAACCCTGCGGTGTGGCCGCCGCGGATCTGGAGGAAATGATCGCCGCCTGCGAGGCCAACAATGTGCAGTTCATGGACGGTGTGATGTTCATGCACAGCGACCGGATGGATGCCTTGCGCGAGGCAATCGACGACGGCCAGAGCATTGGAAAACTCAAGCGCATTGCCTCCCAGTTCAGCTTCCTCGCCCCTCGGGAATTCATGGATGGCAACATCCGGACGCACAGCGATCTCGAGCCAGCTGGCGTCTTGGGCGATCTCGGTTGGTACACCATCCGATTTACGCTTTGGGTGATGAATTACACCATGCCGACGAGCCTGACCGCCCGCTTGATTTCCGGCCACGGACAGGAAGGCAGCCCCGAGCGCGTTCCCACGGAGTTGTCCTGCGAAATGCAGTTCGACGACGATGTCTCCGCCAGCTTCTACTGTTCCTTCCTGACCGAGCACCAGCAGTGGGTGAACGTCAGCGGCACCAAAGGAAATCTCATGGTGTCGGATTTCGTGCTTCCCTATTACGACAGCGAAATCGCCTTCGACGTCCACAACGCCCACTTCGACATCACCGGTTGCCGTTTCAACATGGAACGCCACAGCCGCCGGGTTGCCGTAAAAGAGTTCGCCAACAATCACCCCAATGCGCAAGAGACGAACCTCTTCCGCAAGTTCGCCTCCTTGGCTCTCGGTGGAAAACAGGATTCTCACTGGCCGGAGATCGCGTTGAAGACCCAGAAACTCTTGGACGCCTGTCTTGAATCAGCCAAAAACGACGGCGCCCGCATTTCCTTCTGATGAATCGACTAATTACGCTCTTCGCCCTCTGCCTGGCGTTCAATACCGACGCCGGCCGTCGTCCCAACATCATCCTCATGATGGCAGACGATTGCGGCTACGAGGCACTCGCCTGCAATGGAGGCACGACCTACCAAACACCCACCTTCGACCGCATCGCCACGGAAGGCATGCGCTTCACTCGCTGCTATTCGCAACCGGTCTGCACTCCGTCGCGGGTGAAGATCATGACGGGACAGTCGAACGCGAGGAACTATGTCGGCTTCGGAACGTTGCGGCAGGGTGAGATCACCTTCGGCAACGTTCTCAAATCTGCCGGTTACAAGACCTGCATCGCCGGCAAATGGCAACTCTCCGCCGCTGACGGCATGAGCTGGGAACAATGCGGATTCGATGAGAGCTGCATGTGGGCGTACTCGCAGTATCTCGCGCCGAAAGACCGGGAGCACTACGCCTCCGTACGCGGCCAGAAACCACGTGTAACCTCGCGTTTCTGGCAGCCCGCGATCCTGCAGAACGGCAAATATCGTCCAACCACCACCGATGAATTCGGCCCCGACATCTACTCCGACTTCATCCTCGATTTCATTGATCGTAACAAGGAGGAGGAATTCTTCGTGTACTACCCGATGGCGCTGACGCATTCACCCTTCGTCCCCTCGCCACACTCCACGGAGGTCAGCGAAAAAGCAAAGTTCGGCAGTAATCAAAAATACTTCGGCGACATGGTCCGCTATTCCGGCCACTTGATGGACAAGATCATCAAGAAGCTCAAATCCGCAGGGATCGCCGAAAACACCTTGGTCATTTTCACCTGCGACAACGGAACGGGCAGGGGAATCCAGTCCTGGATGGGCGACCGCTTGATCTACGGAGGCAAGGCCTTCCCGATCGATGTCGGCACCCACGTTCCCATGATTGCCCACTGGCCCGGCACGATCAAAGCCGGTTCCGTCTGCCACGATCTCGTCGAATTCAGCGACTTTATGACAACTTTTTCTGCGATTGCGAAAGGGGAACTTCCGAAAGATCGCGTGCTGGATGGGCGCAGCTTTCTGCCACAACTCAAGGGGGAGCAGGGCTCTCCTCGTGATTCCATCGCTGTGCATTTCGACAAGGATCCCGGTTCCAAGAAACCCAAATTCCGTCGCGTGCGATTTGCCTTCGATGGCAGCTACAAGTTGTATCACGACGGGCGCATGATCGAGGTCGCCAAGGATTGGCTGGAACAGCACCCACTCTCCATCTCCGATGCCCCCTCCGCCCGAAAGCGTCTGGAGGACGTGCTGGCACGCTATCCGAAATGGTCTCCGGACAATTCCTTCTTCGGCGACAAACCATCCAAGGATTTCGCCAAGCTTTTGGAACTCCATCGTCGCCATTGATTGCCGCTGTCAGCTGGGTATAGTTCGCGCAACCCATGAGCTCTGACCGGCACTTAAATCGACGACATGCCCTCGGTATGATCGGCGGAGCAGTCGGTGCATTGACGACTCGGTGGGGGCAGGCGGCTCAACTCGCCGGCGCTGGAAAAGCGAAGGCGGTGATCCTGATTTTCAACGACGGCGCCCCCAGCCACATCGACCTCTGGGATCCCAAGCCAGAAGCTCCAGCAGAACTGCGCGGACCTTTTACAACCATTCCGACAAATGTGCCCGGCGTCCGGGTGACTGAGTTACTTCCGAACATGGCCCGACGGATGGACAAAGTGGCCGTTGTTCACGGAGTTCATCACGAGCATTCCAGCCACAACTCGGGAATGTACTGGGCGACGGTCGGGCGTCCGTATCCGATCGACAGCACGCTGATCAATCCCAAGCGCACCGATCTCCCATGCATCGGAACGCTCACCGGCTGGCTCGCAAAGCGCGATGGTTACGCCAACTCGGTTCCTCCATACGTCATCACCCCCAAACCGCATTGCGATAGCTCGTCCTATCTCACCCCTGGCCAATTCGGTGGTTGTCTGGGCGTGAAACACGATCCCTTCGTCCTGAACGCGGACCCGAATGCCGCCGATTTCCGGGTGAAGGATTTGAACCTTGCCGACGGCATGACCGCTGCTCGCTTCAACGAACGGTGGGGTTTGAAGCAGGGATTCAACGCCGTTGCTCCGCCCCTTCGCAATGCCAACGCCGCG
>JBMYQZ010000584.1:0-3907 GCA_049601855.1 Limisphaerales bacterium
AGGAGAACTCGGAACTTCATGCCGCCAGAGTAATCGGCAAGTGGACGATGGCTCAAGGCTTGGGCAAGGGGGCAACCTCCGGATCTTCCTGCACGAAATTGAGGATCTCCAACTGCTCAAGGGCGAACTCGGTCTGACCCAGTTCCAGCGAGCGCATCAGGTACTTTCGGGCGAGGTCATACTCGTCGTTCTGCAGGTGATGCCAACCGATCCATGCCATGGTGGCGGCACCTTGCGGATCGAGCTTTTCGGCATGCTGGTAATGCGGCAGGGAGGCGTCGTATTCGCGCAGGATGTCGCGACAGATTCCCAGTCGCACGTGGGCGTCGGCGTTCCAGGGATTCAGCGCGATGGTCTTTTTCATCCACCGCTGTCCTTCCGTGGCTTGGGCGTGATGGGCGTGGCCTTCATCGGACCAGGCGAGGATGCGCCAAATTTCACCGATGCGAAACGTGGTGTCGGCGTTCATCGGGTCGAGTTCGTGCATCTGGTGCAGCAACTGCATCTCCTGCAAGGCGGGCAGGCTGGAAATGGTGGATTCGGTATAGAGCTGACCTTCGCGATATTTGAGCCGGCTTTCCGGGATCAGCCAGGTAGCGGTCAACACGAGGATCAAGGTGAGCACGGCCTTGCCCGGCAGGCCGGGGGTCAGGAAGCGGGCGTTCTCCTTGGTCTGCCCGATGGCCAGCACGGTCGCCATCAAGCCGATCGCGAGCATGGCGTTGGCGGGAATGTGGAAATGAAAATCGACAAGCGAATGAAGGAGGATGGCCGCCATCCCGATCATCACGGCGAGGACCAGCGCCTGTCGGTTGCTGGCATTGTTGCCGATGTCCTTGCGGTCCTCCTTTTTGTCCTGCCACAGCCGGATGCTGCTCGCGAAGAAAGCCAGGAGAGAACCGGCTACGATCAGAAAGCCAAGGATTCCCCAGTCGACCAGGGTGTTCAGGTAATCATTGTGCACAAACTCCGGCCGGAGTTGCAATTGGTGTGGTCGATAGCGGCGGAATTGATGATCGAACTGCGCCGGCCCCAGACCGAGCCACGGCCGTTCCTGCCATAACTTCGTCGCGGACTCCCAGATGTGCAGGCGCATGTCCACGGGCTTGCCGTTCACAACCATTTCGTCGAGTCGCTGTTGTGAAATCCGCGTCTTGGTGATGAACAGGAACCCACCGATGACGAGCACGACCAGCAGAACGATCGCGGCCATCCGTTTCCCTCGTCGAAAGATGAAGACCGAGACGAACAACAAAAGCCCCACGGTCGTCGCGATCCAGCCCCCACGCGAAACCGTCGCCCCCAAGCCGCCGAGCATGATCAGCAGGGAGTAGGCGAGGATGTTTTTCTGCAGGTATTTCGCCCGGCCAAGAAAGATGTAGGCCAGCGCGATCGGGATCGCGAATTCCAGGTAACCGGCGAGGTGATTTGGGCAGATGTAGGTGCCGGATCCGCGGCCGGCGTATTGGGCGGGACGCACCAGGCTCCAGACCATGTCGGAGCCCTGCATGAATTGCAGCAACGCGTAGAGCGACATGAACACGCCCACACCCACAATCACATAGGCCAGGTTGTTGGAAGCGCGATGCGAGACGTTGTTCACCACCACGAAGAACAACAGCGCGTAGAGAATCACTCGGTAGATTTCATCGCGCGCGGTGTATTCAACGTCGGCATAGGGATAACGCGCCAAGGCGTAGACGAGAAACACCAGCACTCCCCAGGACATCGGCGGCCAGGCAATGCGATAGTCCGGATTCAGCCAGACCCGCACCAGCCAAAGTGCGGTCGCCGCAATGATCAGTCCGCCAATCAGGGTGAACTCCTCGTTGCGCACGCCGCCCATCGCCAACGGCCCGAGTGCAAGGATCGCCACGACCAGCCCAAAAATGCAGCGGGAACAAAACTCGTCGGCACTTGGTCGGGTCATGGTGTTGCCGAATACGGCTGGCGAGAGGGTATAGAAATCAGCGTTGGCCGCAACAGCGAAGGGCGGATGAATCGCCGTGCTGCTGCGCGATGACCTTGGCTTCCCGAACACATGCTTGCGTGGGTATTCGGCGGTGTGAGTAGTGTTCCCCATTCTGACACTCGGTACCAAAAGTTCAGAGTTTTGCGTGAAAAAGCGCTCTCATCGAAATATGTTGAGGACCATGCAACCGACGGACATCGAGGTAATTGGCGACGAACTGGCGATCCGGTGGTCGGATGAAAGCGAGAGTTTCATCCGGCTGGAGGCGATGCGTCGGGCTTGTCCCTGCGCGAGTTGTGCCGGGGAGGTGGACGTGATGGGCAATCTTCACAAAGGCCCGGATACGCCGCTGCAACCGGATTCGTTTCGGCTCGTCCGCTACGCGACGGTCGGGGGTTATGGCATTCAGCCGCTGTGGGCCGATCAGCACGGCACTGGGATCTTTACGTTCGACGCCTTGAAACAGCTGGCCGAAGCGCCCAACAACTAAGCAATCATGCCGACCGATCTGGAGGTGGCGGAAGAAGACGAGGCCGCCGGGAACGACCGGCCGGTCATTCCCCGCGGGCGGATCATTGCGTTTGCGCTGCTCGCGATCACCTTCGTGATCGTGGCCGTGCTTTCGAGTTTCCAGAAGCAGCCGACGGAGCGGGCCGACTGGGTGGAGCATGCACCGGGCGTCGCGATTTACCGGATCGATCAACCGCATCTCAAGGGCAAGATGTTTGAGATTTCCGAGAAGTACGCCGACGTGCACGATGATCTTTGTCACCAGTTGAAGCTTCCCACCACGGGCGGTGCGACTTTTCGGGGCCGGACCATTTTCCTGGGTCTGGGGCGTAGTCATTTTGGAAGAATCCCTGGAGACCTGACTGGTACGAATCAGTTCACGGTGTTCGGGTGCCGGGATGGCGCGCGTTCGTATGTTGCCTTGGTCGAGGGGAATCCCCGCCATGCCCCCGCTCATTTGCTGCTGTTGGAACACCAGGCGGAGGCCAAGCACGTTTACCACACCGCGCATCTGAGCACGCCTGATGATTTTCTATTCCCAACCGTGAAGACCCGATTCGGTCCGACGGCTTATCTCACCGGGAGCACGATGATGACCGGCGAGCCGTTCACGAACGTGGTGAACTTCTACGAAACCAAGTTTCGCCCGCAGCGGTCGGGCACGGGCAAGGCCAGTGCCGTTCGCATTCCTCCGGCCGACGGCATGCGCAAGGACACCTACACCATCTGGTTGCAGACCACCTACGGCCCGAAACTGATTCGCGTCACGGACGATGGTGGATTCGGTTACCTGACCGTCGTGAATTTCAGGCTGTGACGGGACTCGCGCATTGGTGCCAACGCTGAGATTCGACTTTACCTCTCCCGTCGACTTGGCGCAGATTCCCGTCCCGTGAAACGCATTCTCCAACTCATGACGGCCGTCGCTCTCGTCGGCTTCGCATCCACCGCCACCGCTGACGATCACGAGATCATCGAGTCGGTGATGAAAGACGGCATGAAGGGCAAGAGCTCGCTCGTCGCCAAGGTCAAGACCGGCAAGGCCTCCAAGGAAGAAATCAAGAAGCTGCACGACATGTTCGTGAAACTCGCCAAGACCAAGAGGGACAAGGGCGATCCGGCCAGCTGGACGACGAAGACCGCGGCCCTCGTCAGTGCCACCGAGCTGTTGGTAAAGGGCAACAAGAAGGGCTTGGGCGCTCTCAAGAAGGCCTCCAACTGCAAGGCCTGCCACAGTATCCACAAGTAAATCATCTTTCTACCCACGCAGCGGAACTGGTTTGACCAGTTCCGCTTCTTTTTTTGGTGACCATTGCCAAGGCCCCGGTTCGTCGTTACATCTTTCCCCATGTCAGACCTCAACGTCTTTGCCGTCGCCGGCAGTTTGAATCCCGGATCCGTCACCAAGACCGTCATCGACGATCT
>JBMYQZ010000585.1:0-3905 GCA_049601855.1 Limisphaerales bacterium
ACTCCCTCCAGAGATTCTCAGCGGCGCTCTTCGGACACCTCAACGTAGCGCGGTTTCTCCCAGGCGACTTCCGCGGGACGGTCAGAAAGGACGAGGATGGAGCCAGTGCCGCAGCGCTGGAAGTTCCTGATGCCGAACGAGTATTTGTTCAGGTAGCCCTTGGGACTGTCTTGCATCTTGATCGCGTCAGGTCGCCAGAGAGTGAGGAATCCGTCCACTTTGCGAACGGTCCATTGTTTCTGTGAGATCTGCTCGTGCTTCAGGGTGATGCGGTTGCCACTCACCGTGTAATCGCCGGACAGGGGATACTTGGGCTCGCTGAGACTTCTCGCGTCCGACTTGAACCAGTAGCGGAACTTGCCGTCCTTGAGTTCCAACACGGTCATCATATACCCGGTGTTGGTGACGAAGACTCCATCCTTGGGTTTGGCATCAACGACCATGGGCGTGGCGGCGACAAGGGAAGAACAGGTCATCGCCCAGGCGAACATCATGAACAGAGGAGCTTTCATGGTTGGTAAGACACGCTCGGAGTCGGGATCTTAGTAGGCTGGCTACTTTCCCTCTGGTCCCTGACGCCAGCGAAGCAGCGCTCGGGACAACATGGTTTCAATGCCCTTGATCTCTGAGCGACCGGCCAGACTCGTGAGTTCATGTGGATCTGACGTGAGATCGAACAGCTGGCGTTCGCCGGTGACGAGATGATCGATGAGTTTGTAGCGGCGCGTGCGGACGGCGCGCGTGACCGTGGATCGCCGGGGATCGTGGTAGGAGAAGAACAGCTGTTTCCGTGGTGATCCGTTTCCCGCGTATAGCGCCAACAGGCTTTGACCTTCCACGCTCGCGGGAATCTTGACGCCAGTGAATTCACAGATAGTCGGCAGAATGTCCATCGTGCTGACGAGATCGGAGCACTTGGAGGCGCGGGGGTTCAGTTTCGGATGACGGACGATGAGCGAGGTGCGGATGCCTTCTTCATACATGGTCTGCTTGCCGATGATGCCATGGGAGCCCATCGACATTCCCTTGACGCCGGCGAAGATCACCAAGGTGTTTTCATCGAGCTCGCTTTCCTTCAAAGCAGTCAAGATCCGCCCGATTTGGGCGTCGAGGTGTTCGAACATGGCGTAGTATTCCGCCGTGGCCTCGCGAACATCTCTCTTCGTTCGCGGAAAAGGCAATACGGTTTCATCGCGGATCTTCGGATTGAACTGCTTGAAAGGTGGTTGGGGCATGAAGTTGGGGGGAGCGGGAACATCGTCCAACGAATACTTATCTTCATATCCGGGCGGTGACTTGAACACGTCATGGCCGACCGTATAGGCCAACACCATACAGAAGGGGCGTTTGGGCTTCCTGGCGAGATACTTGACGGCGTCATCCGTGAACACCGTCGAGGAGTAATCTTCCGCGGTCCGCCGCGATTCCGGTCCACCGCCGAAGGGAGTGAGCGCGAGTTCGAAGTGATCGAACTTCCCGCCGGCCCAGCAACGACCGCCGGTGGTGTACCCGCGAGTCCATGGCTTGCCGTCGTTGTGCCACTTGCCGATGAAGCAGGTTTCGTAACCGGCATCCGCCAGGAAGCGCGGCAACAATGGCGAGTCTGACTTGATCGCCTTGCCGTTGAAGGTGACGCCATTGGACCAGCTGTCCTGCCCCGTGTAGAGACACGCACGACTCGGCGTGCAGATCGGGTTGGGCGTGAAGCAACGATCGAAGAACACCCCCTTATTCGCGAGCCGATCCAGGTTCGGTGTGCGGATCACAGAATTGCCCGAGCAGCCCAGCGCGCGGAAGTTGTGGTCGTCGCTGAGCAGCAGGACCACATTGGGCCTGCCGCACGCGATCAGGTGGCACCAGACGGAGAAGACTACGAGGAAACGGAACCTCATGGTTCAAAGCGATCCGTACGGAACGGATAGGCAGGCAAGCCCGCTCCGTTGACCAGATTGACCGAGGGTTTACCGGTAAAGGCGTAGCGAACGAAAACCGGATTCGGGCAGTCGGGCGAGGACAAGACGACAAAGTCTTGCTCAATCTTGGCAACGGTTGGAAACCATTTGCCGTCTCGGCCGGCAATCCAGAATTCAGTCGGGGCCTGGCCATCGCTCGTCTTCAGACCGGCGGAATGATTGAAGCTCACCTTCAGTTCGTGACCGTGTTTCGCCGTATGTCGGATGACGGGGCCGCTGGCTGCTAGATTCTTTCCCAGGGTGTCGCCAGCCGCCAACAAGGCGAGGCGTTCCCCGATGGGACCCTTGTCCTTCGAATGAATGTTTTTGACGTCACCCAGATCGATGGTGTTCGCCACCGCGGTGTGAGGCAGGTCCAGGATCGCGAGCTGCGATTCGCGCATCCAAGCCCAGGAATGAGCCGTAGGATTGTTCAGATCACGGGTCGGGCTGGTGCTGAGAATGGAACCAAAACCCGGCAACATCACGCCCATGAATTGCAGGTCGTCGCGTCCCCATTCCTTGCGATAACGATTCACCATGGCCTTCAGCGTCTCGTCATAATCCTGGACGCTGGCGACGCGATGAAACCACGGTTCCTTCGGCATCCCGGTCAGGTAGCGGGAGTTGCGTTCGCCCTGATACCACACGAATCCGCGGCAGGCGAAAGGCGCCAAGGGCTTCATCATCGCGTTGTAAACGATACAGGATTGGCGACGCATGAAGACGTCTTCGTTGCGACTCCATTTCTTCTTCGCGAGAGCCGCCTTGATCTGGGCCTGCGCTTCGGTGTTGGCATCCCATTCGGCCATGATGGTTTTGAAGTGCGGCAGTTGTTTGGTCAGGTCCCGCGGTAACCAGGCCTCGATCGAGGAACTGCCCCAAGCCGACAGAATGATTCCCACCGGCACACCGTCAGTCTTCTTCGCCAAGTGGTGCGCAAACCCGAATGCCACCGCGCTGTTCGGCCCGCCCGTTTTCCAAGTCCCGACGACATCCTCTTGTTCCGTGAACGCCACCGTCCGCTTCACTTCGAAGGTCCGCAGCCCCGCCTCCGACAATCCCTTCAGATCCGGCGTCCGCCCCATCTGCATGTTTGATTGCCCGGAACAGATCCAAACTTCACCCACCACCACATCCACCAACGTGATCTTCGAAGCGCCGGAGCTGATCGTCATGTTCGATGCCTTGGCCGTTCCGTCCAAGGCATCCAGAGCGACCTTCCACTTACCAGATCGATCGGATTGCCCAGTCTTCTTCTGTCCAGCGAACTCGACCGTGACACCGGCACCGGGATCCGCCTTGCCCCAGACGGGAACGGCCAAGCCCTGCTGCAACACCGCGTGATCAGTAAAGGGCGACGCGACGTTGAGCGCTGCCTGCGAAACGCAAGGAAGCAACGCGATCGTGAGGAGGAAGCAGAATTGTCTCATGAGGCCCCAACGCTTCGTCGAAATCCGGACACAGTGCAATCGCGAAAACGCATCCCTCCTCTGGAGAGGAGCGCTTGTCTTGAGCTTGCCGAACAGGCCCTGTCGCTTCCCAAGTTTGGGAAATGACGGAGCAATTCCTTTCAGAGGATTGCCAGACGGACCTACGCGCGTGAATCGATCGGCAGCGCGGGTCGCCTGAAATCATCGCGCAAACCCGGACTGCTCTTCCAGAAACAGAGTCTCCCGTTTCGGCCAACCGGGTTGATACGGGTCCTCTTGGAAGAACTTGAGATAGCGGGTGCGAAATTCGGTGAAGACCGGTCCGTTGACGTGAGCGGCAAAGGCGTCGGCGTCGGTATACTTTTCCACGAAAACGACTTCCTGCTGATCGTCCGGCTCGATCGGAGCCGGGTGGGATGGCTGCAGATCAGGCCCCAAGGGTTTGGGCGCAGAGAGGTTGACGAAATACAGGTCGGTGCCGGGTTCGGCCCTTTGATAGTTGGACGCGGCGTCCTTCAGC
>JBMYQZ010000586.1:0-3900 GCA_049601855.1 Limisphaerales bacterium
TCCCCAAACAGGGGCACAAAAAAAGACCGGGCCTGAAGCCCGGTCTTCAAAGATGAATCTGGAATCGACTCAACGTCCGCCGGAGCGGACGACCTGCAGGCGCAGGGCGATCTGCTTGTCGATTTCGGCGACCAGATCGAGGTCGCTGTTGCCCGTAGAGGTGCGAATCTGGGTGAGCACTTGGGTCACCGTTGGCTCGATTTCAGTCACGCGGACATAAACCGTGCGGGTGTCCACCTTGGCGCGGAGGGAGTGGTTGATGCGGTTCTCGGAAATGAGGACACCCAAGCCACCTGCTTCAGAACCGAGCACGTATTTGGCCGCATCGAACACGTCTTGCACGGGCATTTGATACCGACTGCCCAACTTGTCCTTCTTCCACCAAACCGGCGTGCCGCGTTTGCCGCCATCGACTGTGCTAACACACCCGACACCGAACCCGCTGATGACAATCGCTCCAACCAAAGCAAAAATGGCCTTTTTCATTTGAAATATGTGACTCCGAATCGTAACCGAGCGTCAAGCCTTATCCCCGGATTCTTCGATGGCGGAGATGCAGCGGGGACAAAGCGTGGAGTGTTCTGAATGCTTGCCGATCTCGATATCCAAGTGCCAGCAGCGTTCGCATTTGTCGCCTTCAGCCTTCTTCACGACGATGACCGGCTCTTCGGCGTCTTCGTTGCCCTGCACATCCAAGTGGGAGACGTTGAGCAATTCGCGCATGGATTCCAACTCTGCGGCCGGGAAAAGCGAGGCTTCTTTCTTCAAGGTCACCGAAACGCTCGCTTCGAGCGCCTTGCCGATCTGCTTGGCTTTGCGAGCCTTCTCAAGTTCCGGCAACACCTTTTCACGCAACTCGAACAACTGGTCCCAATCCGTATGGTCCGCGCCATCATCCGGCTGCCATTCCGCGAGATGCACCGATCCATGGACGCCCGGAATCTGTTCCCAAGCCTCGTCGGCGGTGTAGGCGAGGATGGGGGAAAGCATCCGGCACAATCCCGAGACCAGGTGATGCAGGACGGTTTGTGATGAGCGGCGTCGCGGAGACGAGGCAGCATCGCAATACATCCGATCCTTGATGATGTCGTGATAGATCGCAGACAGCTCCACTTCGACGAAACGGGTGATGCGTTGGTAGACGACGTGAAACTCGTATTCGTCGTAAGCGTGAGCCACTTCGGACTGCAGCTTGGCAAAGCGGGCGAGAATCCAACGATCGAGACCGTGAAGTTCGTTCGCTGCCACGGCGTTCTTCTCCGGACAGAAATCGAAGAGATTGGACAACTGGTAACGCAACGTATTGCGAATCGCGCGATAGGACTCGGCGACTTTCTTGATGCGTTCCTCGCTGACGACGATGTCATTGCGATAGTCCTGTGAGGAAACCCAGAGGCGCACGATATCGGCACCCCAACGCTTGATATAAGCCTCGGAAGTCTGTGGTTTCTCGTAGCCGCCCTGGCCTTGCTTGCTCTTGGAGATCTTCTCCTTGTCGGCGTCGACCATGAAGCCGTGGGTGAGCACGGTCTTGTACGGAGCGGCACCATTCCCGGCGAGGGACAGCAGGAGCGAAGATTGGAACCAGCCGCGATGTTGATCGGAGCCTTCAAGGTAAACGTCCGCCTGCCAGTCATCCTTGCCGTCTTTGTCGTGGTGCAGTTCATCACGCGCCATCATGACGGCACGAGAGGAGGAGCCGGAATCAATCCAGACGTCCAAGGTGTCCGTGGACTTTTTGCCGGCATCGGCGCCTTCCCAGCCTTCCGGCTTCAGGTCCTGCCAGAGTTCCTCCACCGACTTCTCGAACCAGGCGTTGGAACCTTCGCGCTCAAACAGGTCGGCCGCCTTGCGAACCACGCGGGCATCGACAATCGGTTCGTCATTGGTGTCGTAGAGCACCGGGATGGGAACGCCCCAGGAACGCTGGCGACTGATGCACCAGTCGGGACGTGAGGTGACCGCGCCCTTGATCCGTTTGATGCCCCAGTCCGGCACCCATTTGACGTTGTCGATTTCTTCCAACGCGCTGTTCCGGAAAGTCTTGCCGTCTATCTCATGATCAATCTTCACGAACCATTGATCCATGGCGCGGAAGATCACGGCCGTTTTGCTCCGCCAGCAATGCGGGTAACTGTGGTGATACTTCTCGTGGCAAAGCAGGTCTTCGCTGGTGCGCAATTGGTGAATGACCGCGCGATTCGCATCGCTTTCGCCGTGCTTCTCAAGGATGGACGTTCCGACCATTTCGTCGGGCATCTGCTGCTCCTCGGGCAAATCATCCGTGCGGGTGAAACAGCCGTTGTCGTCGACCGGAGAATAGATCGGCAGGCCGTTCTTCAAGCCGAGCTGATAGTCGTCCATGCCATGACCGGGAGCGATGTGGACGAAGCCGGTACCGGTGGATTCTTCCACGAAGTCGGCCTCGAAGAACTTGCCGGTGCGATTGCAGAAGGGATGCTCGTACTCGATCGACGCCATCTCTTCGGAACTGAGCGAACGCATGATGTGCCAGTTGTCCCATTTACACTTCTCGGCGACCTTGGGCAGAAGCACGTCGTTGACGAGGTAAACGCCGTCGTCCGCCATCACCATCGAATAAAAGAGCCCCGGGTTGTAGGCGATCGCGATGTTGGCGGGAAGTGTCCACGGCGTGGTCGTCCAGATCATCACGTACATGTTCTGCTCGCCCTTGATCCGGCAACGGACATAGACGCTTTGGCTGACGTGATCCTGGTATTCGACCTCCGCTTCTGCCAAGGCCGTGCGACAGGGGATAGACCAGTAGACCGGCTTCTTGCCGCGATAGACAAAACCCTTCTCGACGATATCGGCGAACAAACGAAGCTCCTCCGCCTCATACTCCTTCTTCAACGTGAGATACGGATCTTCCCACTTGCCCAGCACGCCGAGGCGTTTGAACTGCTCGCGTTGGATGTCGATGTACTGTCGTGCGTATTCCTCACAGGCGGTGCGAATCTCAGCCGCGCCGGCATCGCCCTTGCCGTCCTTGCGCATTTGCTGCGTGACCTTGAATTCAATCGGCAAGCCGTGACAGTCCCAGCCCGGCACGTAGGGCGCATCGAAGCCGCGCAGTGTCTTGTATTTGACGATGATGTCCTTGAGCACCTTGTTCAGGGCAGTGCCAATGTGCACGTCGCCATTGGCGAAAGGCGGTCCGTCGTGCAGCACAAATTTCTCCCGGCCCTGGCGGGCTTCGCGGATCTGCCCGTAGAGACCGTCCTGCTCCCACTGCGCGAGCCGCTCCGGCTCCCGCTTGACCAGCCCGGCCTTCATCGCAAATTCCGTCTGCGGAAGGTTGATTGTCTTCTTATAGTCCATTTTTCGCGTCAAAAGCGCGGAAACCTAACAACGGGCGTGGGGCTAAGCAAGGGTGGCGTTGATCACCTTCCCTGGGCTTATTGGGGGACTACGAGCCAATGTGAAGTGGTCTTGTGCGCATTGGTGGAGGCCTGGAATACCTGTCGCAACTGAGCGGTGTTGGCGTGCATCACGCTGCCGTCCGTAAACGCCAGATTGCCGTCGTTGTCATGGCGTTGGTAATAGCGGGGATGATCACGTCCGATGGCCCAACGCAGGTCATTGAAGTGATTCGTGGTCTCCAGCACCTGCACCCCGGCAGCCACGGGATTCTCTTTCTCGAAATCCGGCGTGCGAATGGGATTCCAATTCAGATTGGCGTCTCCGGCAAGGACACCTGCGGGAATCGTCTCGTCCGCATTGAGACAGAGGAAATAACTCGTGCTGAGGTCGTAGCCGAAGCCGTCGTTCACGGCGACGTTGCCGTCGAACGTGCAGTTGTCGACAGTGACGAAGCCCTCGTGCTCGACGTGCATCGCGCCCCCCATCGCCTTGACCGTCGCGCTGTCCGTCGCGCTG
>JBMYQZ010000587.1:0-3900 GCA_049601855.1 Limisphaerales bacterium
CGCTTATTCAATTCCTCGTCACGGACAACCCCTCCCCGGAGTACGTCCGCCGAATACAAGACGTGTTCGTCAACAACGGCTCCGGAGTGCGCGGCGACCTCGGCGCGGTGGTGCGGGCCATCTTGCTCGATCCGGAAGCGCGCGATCCGGGATACGCGGAGATGAGCGCGAGCTTTGGTCGCATGCGTGAGCCGGTCCATCGTGCGATGCATTTTGCGCGGCTGACCAAGTTTGATGAATACGGCGATCTGCGATGGGATGATGATGACTTTGCTGAAGAAGCGTTTCAGGCACCCTTGATGGCGCCGACCGTCTTCAACTTCTTTCGTCCGGATTATCAGCCGCCCGGGGTCTTGAAGGACAACGGGCTGGTTGGCCCGGTGTTTCAGATCACCACCAGTTATTCCGCGTTGTCGTTGCCCAACCACCTGTGGGAACTGAGCAATCAAGGATTCACCCGCTGGCGCGAGTACGATTTCCGACCGAACTTTCGTGATGAGCTTCGCCTCGTGGATGACGTGGAAGCGCTGGTGGATCACGTGAATCTCCTGTGCTGTGCCGACGGGATGTCGCGTGGCACCCGGCAGATCATTCGCGATGCGTTGACCAATATCAGCGCACCGGAGACTCGCGCACGGATGGCAATCTACCTGGCGCTGATGTCGCCGGAAGGGACGGTGCAACGATGAGAACGGAATACGATGGAGTTTCACGTCGCGAGTTCCTGCGCGATACCAGTTGCGGCGCGATGGGAACGGCTACGTTCCTGTCGACGCTGTTGAATCTCAAGATGGCCAACAACGCCGCCGCTGCCGGGCTCGGACCCGGTGACGATTGCCGGACCGTGGTTTGCATCTACCTCTCGGGTGGTATTGATTCGTTCAACCTGATCGTGCCCACCGACAGTGCGCGTTACGCGGATTATCAGACTTCCCGTGGCAACCTGGCTTTGCCGACGAATACGCTTCTGCCCCTCAACCAAACCGCCGGCGGCGATGGATTGCCTTATGGCGTCCATCCCGCCGCCGGTCCCATTCAGGAGATGTTCAACGGTTTGGGGGGCAACGCTGCCAATCGCCGGCTCGCGTTCATCTCGAACGTGGGAACGCTCTTGCAGCCGACGACGAAGGCAGAATACCGAGCCGATAACTTTCCGTTGCCCAAATCCCTGTTTTCGCACATCGACCAGACGGAACAGTGGCAGACCTCGCTGCCCCAAGGTGGCAATCAGCTCACTGGTTGGGCGGGACGCGCAGCCGACGTGCTTCATTCCACGATGAACACGCAGGCGACCTCTATGAGCATCTCCTTCACGGGCAACAACATCTTCCAGGTCGGCAACTCCACGCAGCAATTTGTGGTTACGCCAAGTGGTGCGCTGACCTTCACTGGGGCCAGTCAGAACAACGCGAACCATCCGGTGCGGATCAAGAACAGCGCCATCACCAGTCTGATGGAGCAGGAATACAGTAATCTCGTCGAACGCGCCTTCGCCCAACTCACGCGACGGAGCGTCGATGAACAGGCTGCCTTCCAACACATCTTTGAAGGTTTCGACGACAATTCCGTGACCACCAACTTTCCGGATACGCATCTGGGTCGCCAGCTGTTTGCCGCGCTGAAATCCATCGCCACGCGTCCGCAGCTCGGGTTGCGCCGTCAGACGATCATGGTCTCCTACGGCGGTTGGGATCATCACGGGGAATTGCTGCAAAGCCAGGATGCGCGTCTGCGCGAACTTGCGCCGGCGATGCTCGCCTTCCAGCAGGGACTTGAGGAACTGAATCTGCAGGATTCCGTCGTCACCTTCTGCGCCTCCGAATTCGCTCGCACACTTCGCTCCAACGGGCAGGGGACCGATCACGCCTGGGGCGGTAATGCCATGGTCTACGGCGCGCCGGTCCAAGGCGGACGACTGTATGGCACCTTTCCCAGCGTCGCGCTCGATTCGAATGACGATGTTGGTCGTGGCGGTCGTCTGGTTCCGTCGATGTCCGTCGATGAGATGTTCGCCGACATCCTGCGCTGGTTTGGTGTCAGTACGGCAGACCTGCCAACCGTGCTTCCCAACCTGGGCAACTTCCATTCGGGCAATGGACTTCCGGTCGGTTTCATCAATCCGGCTTCCCTCCCTTCCTGAGATGGATCGCAGATGGCTGATCCCGATTGGTTGTGTGATCGTCGTCCTGTTGTTCTTGAAATGGGGAACGGGTCCGGCCGTCAGTCCGACCCCTCCCGCCAAGCCAGCTGATGGCGTTCAGTCGCCGGGGCCGGACCGCGTGTCCAGGGAACCTTTGCCTGGAGATGAACTGTTGGCGGCATTCGCAACCACCAACACCACCACCCGAACCGATCTACGTCAGATTCTTCGCGTCTTCGACAATGCCCTGGTGCTGGTGAAACAGGCGGACACGCGTCACTACGCGACGAATGAAGACTTGGCCGATTTCCTCCGCGGAAAGAATCGGAATCGGACCCCGTTCGTATCTCACGGCAGCAAGATCTTCGGAACGGATGGACGCCTGATTGACCGCTGGGGTAACCCGCTACATGTCCATTCGGTGAGTTCCGGAAAGATCGAGCTTCGATCCGCGGGGCCGGATGGTGTCGCGTGGAACGAAGACGACGTGTTGGTTGATTCCTCTCAGTGATCATTCGATCGTCTCGATGAGCGGATTGTCGATGTATTTGGCGGGGATCTTCGCTGGGCGCTCGGGGACGCGCCGCGCGCCGCGGTAGGACGGCCATTCGATGCGCTGAGACTCGTACTTGGCGAACTCCCAAGCTGGCCAGGTGGGAGTTTCCTTCTGCACTTCGAGATACTTGGCGGTGAGGATGCTTTTCATCCGGTTAAAACGAGTCGGCTCCGATGATTTCAGGTCAGTGGCTTCAGCGATGTCGTTCTTGAGATTGTAAAGTTGCATCTTCCCGAGCTTGGCGGTTTTGATGGTTTGTTGATCTTCGGTGGTGATGCTGCCGCGATGCTTGGGAGGAGGAGCGTCCATTTCTGCTGACAGTTTCCAGTCGCCCATGCGGATTGCGACCTTCTGTGGGCCTGACGCGGCATAGAAGTGCCAGTAGAGGGGTGTCTTTCTCTGGATGGGTTTGTGGTCGAACAGCGGCAGGAAACTGGTGCCGTCAATCGCGCGATCTTGGGGGGCTTCGATGCCGGCGATTTCGCAGAAGGTGGGCAGGACATCGGTGCCGATGATCGGGGTGTCGGAGACGGTGCCGGGCTGGGTCATGCCGGGCCAGCGGAGGATGCCGGGAACGCGGATGCCGCCGTCGGAGATGTAGCCTTTCTTGTCGCGGAGTGGGCCGGAGGAGCCATTGGGATGAAAGCCCGTCTTGGCAGGGCCATTGTCGGAGGTGAAGAAGACCAAGGTGTTGTCGCGCAGTTCGAGGTCGTCGACGGCCCTGATGAGTTCGCCAAAGGCGGCGTCCATCTGGGGGATATTTCCATGGTGCGGCGCGTAGCTTGGGTCGTCCGAGGGATAGAGCCGTTCGTATTTCGGTGCGCTGGCAATCGGTTTGTGCGGCTCGTGGATGGAGACGAAGAGGAAGAACGGTTTCGACTTGTCGCGCAGCTGGCCGAGCCAGTGAATTGCCTCGGCGGCGACGAGATGAGCGCCGTAGCCTTTCAGTGGTCCGACGGGAATGCCATTGCGGACGAAGTTGTAGGGGTTGCGATGGTTGGGGAGGCAGTTGTTCTGGGTGGCGAACCAGTGATTGAAACCGTGGTCGTTGGGTTGGGGGCCGGAAATATTGAATTGACCATTGAGATGCCACTTGCCGGAAAGCGCGGTGTCGTATCCGGCCTCGCGCAAGAGGGTGGCGATGGTGATTTCACTAGGGTGTGTTCGAAAACCGTTCAACACAACCAGTCATAGATGGAGGCCA
>JBMYQZ010000588.1:0-3900 GCA_049601855.1 Limisphaerales bacterium
TCCAACGGGAAAGTCATCGGATTCACCCTCGGATCGTTCATGCTTCCCGATCCATCGAAGCGAAACGTGAAAGCCTACGGCTGGCTGCTCTGGATCGCCGTCTCAAAGAAGCATCAACGTAACGGCGTTGCCAAGAAGCTCACCGACAAACTCGCCCGGCGATTCAAGCAGGCGGGCGCCGAATTCATGTTGGTGAATTCTGATGAGGGAAATACGAGCGCGGTCGACCTCTTCGAGAAAAGCGGCTTCAATTCCGGTTCACGTCACGTCTACCTGACTCGCAAACTTTAGGTTGCGAGTCCGCTGGGCTTGCTCCAACCAGGATCGCCACCACCCTCGCGAACAGCTCCTTCAGTTCCAACCAGATCCATTCGATCATTGCCCTGGCGATCATGAACGCGGTCGCGCTGTCGAAGGCGAATCCTTTCAGCAACTGTCGCCGATCGTTGTTGCGCAAGCCCAAGCGACCCGTCTTTCGCCGCGCACGGGCGATGGACGCGAGACGCCGGTTGTATCCCCTCATCCACCAGAAGAACGGAATCGACGGTAGCGGTGAAAAGTGGGGTTCCTTGAAGGCAGCCAGTCCGCGAAGAAACGGTTGAATCGCCACGCACATGTAGTAAAGCCCGACGTCCAATCGCACTGCGATTCGCATCAGGTCATACTCCCCGAGATAGTCATATTTATCTTGGTATAGGGCCTGAAACCAACGCGGGTAACTCAGCCGCAAGCGTTCGTCGTTCATGGCCGCCGCCTTCGCGGCCATTGTAGGATCCTGCTTCCACGCAAGGATCGACTACATCGCACCGAAGGCCGTGAAGGCGAGCCAGTCGAGTCCCGGACTGTAGAACGGATCAAGAAAACCAGCGGCGTCCCCAACCAAGGCAAACCCATCTCCGGAGATTCGCTGCGAGCACCAAGCTGGATTGCTTCGAAAATGAACATCACCGTCTACGCACTCGGCATCGGACAGCAGTTTGGCGCCAACCGGATGCTTCATGAGAAATGCCTTCAAGCGATCCGCTTGCCGTCCCTCTTTGGACCACTGAACCCTTCTTTGATCGAACACCACACCGATACTGATTTCATCCCCGCGCAAGGGGATCCACCACGCCCACCATCCATCGCCCATCAGATGATTGGTGGCCGTCCCGCGCAGTCCGAAACACCTCTTGTTCCACTCCGGATACTCACGCGCGAGCATCGGATCTTCCCAGTTGATGCAACCTCGCCAGCGAGCCCAGCAGGCCGAGATCGGATGGTCTTCGTTGGTTTCATACCAATCGTTCTTGCGCGCCAAGATGGCAGCGACGCCAGAGGCATCCACGACCCAACGGGCGCGAAGGGTTTTGCCGTCCTTCAGAGTGATGATCTGCGTGCCGCCTTCGTTCAGTTCGATGTCGGCGACTTGCGCCGGGCGCCGCAGCTTCGCTCCCAGGTCCACGGATCGCTTCAGTGCCGCCTCATCCAATTTGGCGCGATCCACAAGGTAAGCGGAGACCCGTGCGAGGTAGCGCCCACCAATCTCCGAGCAATCTGGAATCTCTTGCGTGAGTTCATTGGCGAACCAGAAGCGCAGCCCGTTCTTCACCAGATGCTCCTGGTGCAGATGATGCGTCAGTCCCAAGCAACGTTGCAGGAAGAACGTACTCACCTCCACTGTCGCTTCCCCCACGCGTCGCCCGAGCTGTTCGCTCCGCTCCAGAATGAGGATTCGCAACGAGGGATCCTTGTCCAGAAGCAGAATCGCCGTCGCCGAACCCGCCAATGCACCGCCCATGATGACGACGTCGAATTCGGTTTCCTCAGATTCGATCACGGCAGCCGGATTCAAGCGCGGATCATTGCAGGCGTAAAGGATTTGGAAATGACGCCACCCGCGAATGCGACACGGAAAAAGTTGTATTTGGTGCCGACTGTTCGCACATTAGTGACGTGAAATCCCACGAGGTTCTCCGCGAGGTGTTCAAGGGCTCCAGCCCGAAGCAGATTGCCGATGTCACCGGCTTGTCTCTGTCCATGATCTACAAGTGGTCCGAGGAAGTGAGCGAGACCGGCAGCGGGGCGACGAATCCTTTGGACCGCATCGCCAAGATCATCAACGCCACGGACGATCCACGCCTGGTGCAATGGATCTGCGAACGCGCCGGTGGTTTTTTCATTCGCAATCCGGACTCCTCCTGGCCGCATGAAGATGCGCTCATTCCGGCCACGAACCAGATTCTACAGGACTTCGCCAACCTCCTCTCCGTGGTCGCTCATGCGGCCTCAGACAATCACATCTCCAAGGACGAAGCCCGACGCATCCGCGCGGAATGGGAAGCGCTGAAGAGTGTGGCTGAAGGATTCGTGAACTGCTGCGAAGAAGGAAACTTCCGCGGCGTGGCCGAAGGCGCCAAGCGCGTCGAGGAACGCCATCGCTGAGTCGCTCAGGGCGCGGCGACCAGGACCGAGAGATTGTTCTTGGCCAGCAACACCTCGAGGAACCAATGAAAGTCGTCGTCGGTGATGTTCATCGCCTTCTGGAAGCGACCAATCAGTTCCTGCTCATCCACTTTCAGTTCACCATCGACCATGGCAAGCCCAAGCAGGTTGGCCATGAGGCAACGTCGCTGATCGCCATTCAGTGAGTCTCCGAGCGTCTCGATGAGTCCTTCGAGACCCTTGAATTCCAAGAGGGCGGTGCTTTCTTTCATCACCTCTTCACGAGCGATGAGTCGTTTGAGGAAGCCTTCCTCGGTCTCGTGCTTTTCCTCGTCACATTCGCTCATCGCGATCAGGCAGGCGGCGGAGATGACGAGCGGCGAGCTGGAACTGAGATCAAGCAACCCGTCGGCAGTGTCACCAAACATCGTAATGATACGGTTCTTGATCAGGAGCGCGTCGAAAATGGATTGAAAGCGCTCCTTCTTCAGCTGCATGCCCGCGCGAAACTTTTCGATCAATTCCTGTTCGGCAGAACGAAGAACTCCATCCGTCATCGCCACGCTGATCTGGTTTGCCAGCAGACATTCCCGCTGTTGCACACTCATCACATCGGGCAGTACCTGCATCAACTGATCCGGTCCGTTCGCCGCCAGCCAGGAGCAACCTTCCTGGATCGCGGTCTGGTCCGGAATGCGTTGGCTCAGCCATTCCAACTCGACTTCCTCCGTCTTGGCATCGGCCTGCAACATCACGTGGATTCCCGCACAAAAGGCGTTCAACGGCCGCAGTTCAGCGGGCGGTGTGCCCATGATCTCTGTCTTGTCGGGATTCCAGTAACGAGCAATTCGGTCGATTGTGGAGATATCCCAGAGCGAAAACTTCAGTTCATAGGCCGCCTCGGGAAAGCGGGCACGAAAGACGGCAAAGCAATCCTCCGTCTTGGCCTCCACCCGCAACGCATCGGAAATGCTGAACGCCTTGCGGCAGTAGTTGCCACCACTGGGTTTATAGTAGAAGACCAGATAAAAGCCATCGGTGGCCATCCAGGTGGCACCGAGCGTTCCATCGAGGTTGTAAAGCGCACGAGCGACGCAGTCGGGTGCGCGGCCCGAGAACTTCTCGAAATCTTCAGCCAGTAAGGTCGGTAAGGTCATCGCAAGTGCCGCACTCAATGTTGCGACCGAGAGGAAAGTAGCAATTCTCCGGCCCGCTTCTCAATCGTCGATTTTCCGGGAAAAAATCTGACGCAGAGGCGGGCTTTTCTCCGTCCAACCCCTTTGAACCTTGAATGCATCAAATCTGCTTTCTAATATCTTATCATGAAGTATTTGCTGAGCTCGATCTGCGCCCTGACCGTTTCAGCCGTCTCCGTCCAAGCCGCCGCGGCTCAAAGCCTGCTTTCCTCCGCCGCCAAGGCCGAGATGGAGGAGAAGATCCGCCGCCTGCAGGCCGAAGTGGAGGACATGAAGGCGC
>JBMYQZ010000589.1:0-3895 GCA_049601855.1 Limisphaerales bacterium
GAATTTGTACAAGCCCGATCTTTGGCTTTTTCAAGTTTTCGAACACGCCCTAGAAGCCAGGAACACGGCCAGGTTGGCCACGTCTTCCGGAGTGCCAAGCCGCCCGATCGGATACCACTTCTTGAGCTTCTCGACCGCGCCGGCCTTGCTGTTCCAATACTCCTGACAATGTTCACTGAGGATGGTGCCCGGCACGATCACGTTTGCCCGAATGCCATCCTCGCCATAACGCACGGCAACGTTCTGAATGAACGAGATCAATCCCGCCTTCGCGGCGCTGTAACCCGTCTCCCCGATCGCCCAGACGCCATTGACCGAGGACATGCTGATGACGGTCCCACCACCACCTTCAGTCATGATTGGCACCGCCGCTTTCGTACACAAAAAGTGACTGGAGAGATTGACTGCCAGATCCGCGTTCCACGATTCCAGATCGATACCCAAAAGATCCTCCGACTGCGAAAGACCGGCGGCGTTCAGCAAGGTATCAATCCCGCCCATCGTCGCCCGAGCCCGTGCGATCGTGTCTGCCACCTCCGCCTCATTCGTCACGTCCGCCCGCACGAATTCAGCGCGCTCGCCGATGTCATTTGCGAGTTGTTCTCCGGCAGCCTGTTCCAGATCGACCAGGGTCAATACCGCCCCTTCCGACGCGAATCGCAGCGCGATCGCCCGGCCGATTCCGTTGGCCGCACCCGTGATCACTGCCCGTTTGCCCTGCAGACGCATCGGATTCACGCTGAAGTCCCGCCGCCTTGTGATCAAGGGAAATGCCCGCCAACATCCGGCGAACCGAATGAAGCTGGTGATCTTCGATATCGACGGAACACTCGCGCGGACAAGCAATGTCGACGGCCATTGTTTCATCCCAGCCCTACGTGAACATTTCGATACGTCGAACTTCGACACCGACTGGCGAAATTACCCAAACGTCTCAAACAGCGGCATTCTCGAAACACTTTCCGGCCGCTACTTCGTCCGGCCGGCCAGCACTGAAGAAGCGAACGCATTCGAGTCTGCGTTCATGGCCCGGCTCCGCGAACAGCCGAAATCAGATTTCCAGGCAATACCAGGTGCCAACGAGATGCTCGCTCTCCTCCGCCGCACGCCTGGGATCAGCCTCGCCATCGCTGCCGGTTGTTGGCGTGCCTCCGCGGACCTCAAGCTCCGCCGGGCGGGAATCGACGTCGCTGACATTCCCATGACCACGGCGACGGACGCCCAAGCTCGCACCGAGATTTTGCGAATCGCCAAGCAGAAAGCCGCCGCCGATCAGCCAGATGAAACGCTCTACTTTGGTGACGCCGAGTGGGACGTGTGTGCGACCCAGGAACTGGACTGGCGGATGATCGGCATCGGCGACCGGGTCGATCGCTTGCGGGCATGTGGTGTCCCAGACTGCTTTCAGGATTTCCGTGAGCCCGACGAGATTCTCCGAGTCATCAACGACGGGTGATCAGACCTTAGATTCCTGGAAGGAAGGTGGATGCCTTACGGCTTAATCGCCTCTGCGGCCCTTGCCTTGATGAGTTCGCCGAGGCGTTGGTTCAAGACCTCCTGATCGGTGGTGGCTTCGCCGATGCTGGAGAGGGAGTCGCCGACACGGTTGAGCAGGTCCTGGCGTTTTTCCTGTTCGCTGACGATGCGGGCAACGTAGCGATCGGTGCGGGCGATGCCGGGGCCGGTGACGTCGTTGTTGTCGTGGACTTCAATCCAATACTCGATGGCGCTGCCTTCGGAAGGAAGCGGATCGAAGTCGCCGATGCGCCAGTCGTAACGGCGTTTGACGAGGCGTTCGGTTGCCTTGCCAAGGTCCAGATCCACGGTGTTGGTTTCGCCGCCGTCGAACTGATGTTTGAGCATGACCTTGGCGATGCCAAAGTCGTCGAGGGCTTCGAAGGAGATGAGCATGCGGGCCTTTTGCGTGATGAGTTCCTCGCGACGTTCGGGGTAAAGGATCTTCACCTGAGGAACGCGATCGGGGAGGACATCGATGCGATAGATCGCCTCGTCCCGGGAATGCAGTCCGTGTTCGTCGGTGAGATGAACACTGAAGCCGGTGAGATTCGTGGCCGGAATACTGATCGTGGCGAGGACTTGCGCCGGGTCCTGTTGGGACACCGTCAGAGGCAGTTGATTGGTGATTCCGTAGAGCTGAATGTAGCCCTGCGCGATGTTCTTGTTGGCGGTGATCTCCAGGCCGAGACGGCTGCCGGAGAGCAGGCTCAAGTCAGCCAGGCTGCGCTTGGTCGTTCCCAGGTGGGTATACTCCGGAAAGGTCTGGCTGGCGGCCATCTTGGCGACGGTCGGGCGGGGAACAACATTGACAGTGCCCTGCTTGCTGCGGCCGTCGTTGAGGTAGATGACGTAGGTAAAGGATTCCTGGACGCTCTCAAGACGGCGGGTATAGGTCGCGCTCTCCTCGGCTTTGTCCAAGACGAACTCCTTGCTGATACCGGAGTCGAAGCTGATGGAGACGGTGCCTTGCTCGGGAATCACGCCCTCGGCCTGGGCTTGGAAGAGCACCGGATCGCCACGACCGATCGTGAGGTCGCCGGTGAAGCTGGCCACGCGGGTCTTGCGCGGGACTTCGGTACTGACGGAGAGGAATGCACGCTTGAGCAGCGCGTCGGCCGTGAGGCCGCCACCAAGCAGGACACCGGCGGCGATAATCAAGCAACTTAGCAACGCGAGGCCGCTGCGCTTGAGCGGATCCGTGCTGACGATCTGGGTAAAGTCGTCGTCTTGCGCCTGTTCCTCGGTCTGCTTGACCAGTTCTTCCACGAAGAGCGGCGATTCGCGACCGTGCAGAGCGCCGGGGCGGGTAAGCTGCAAGGTTGCAATGAGCCGGGTGCCGAACTTGGGGAAATGTCGTTCGACGAGCAATGCGGTGCCATCGAGGTTGGGGGTATCCAACAAGGGGATGATCACGTGTTCGTTGATCAGATAGATGACCGCGGCCAAGGCGCCGAGGAACCAGATGAGGCGAAGCGCCCAAGGCAGTTCCACGTACCAATCCACGAGCATCTCCAAGACGATCAGAGAGATGAATGCCGCGCCGGCGAGCGCGGCTCCCGTGCCGAGGGCGACCAACACGATGCGCGTGCGCAAGGCGGAGACCTTGCCTTCCAGCATCTGGCTGGGCGCTATCGCGGTTCGGCTCTCAGCTTCGGCACTCATTTCAGGTAAACGAGTTTGCGGACGACCCACTCGACAGTGACGATCAACAGGATCAGGAGGAAATAAAGCGGGCTGGACCAGAGTTCGACTTCCATCGGCGAACGAACTTTCTCGGTGCGTTGGGCAATGCGATCCGGGAGTTGATGAATGTTTTCCTCGCGGAAGAATTCGCCGCCGCTGATCTCGGCCATTTCCTTGAGCAGCGCCTCGTTCATGGCGGTGTCGCCGAGTTCGAAGCTGGCGTCGCTGACGTAGAAAGAGGTGCGTCGTTGGCGGTCGAGATCAACGCCGAATTCCCAGGAGCCGGGATCGGGGGCGACGAAGTTGCCACGATAGAGACCTGGCTGATCGGCCACGGGGCGAAGATTCACGGCGATCTCTTCCCCCCCGAGATCATCCTTCAAGGTGTAGAAGGCCTGCACCTCGGAATCCATCACCGGTTCGAAGCCGGCGCGATACAGGCGGGCGTAGACGCGAACGCGTTCGCCGGGGAGATAGTTCGGCTTGTCGAGATCGACCTGCGTGCGACGGGAACCGCCGAGCACGTGAGCGAGCGAGAGGCGTTGGATAATCTGCCCCCAGAAGGTGTAGTAATACTTGTCGCCAACATTGCGCCGCCAACGCCAAGTGTTGTCCGTGCCGACGAACAGCGATTGGCCGAGACCGTATTGCTGCACGGCGACAACGGGCATGGGACCGAAGCGAGTGGCCTTCA
>JBMYQZ010000590.1:0-3884 GCA_049601855.1 Limisphaerales bacterium
ATCTGTTCCGGTGAGGAATTGAAATGAGCGAGCAGAAACCGGTGATCGCGGTTTTCGATTTCGACGGCACGATCACGTATGCCGATTCCTTCCTGCCCTTTCTCCGTCAGTGCGCTGGTTTCATGGGGTTCTGGTTTCGAATGGTTCTGTTGTTTCCCGTATTGGTGTTCCAGTCGATTGGCATGATGCCGAATGATCGGGCGAAGGCCCGGGTATTGAAGTCATTCATCCGCGATCGTGATCGAGAATGGATGGAGGATCGAACGGTGGCCTTTATGCCGCGGTTGACGCGACTGTTGAATCCGATCGCGATGGAACGATTGAATTGGCATCGGGATGAGGGGCATCGCTTGATCCTGCTAAGCGCTTCGCCGGAGAATTATCTGCAGCGTTGGGCAATTGCCGAAGGTTTTGAGAGCGTGCTGGCAACGCGCTTGGAGGAAGAGGATGGTTCGTATACCGGTTCGATCGACGGGGCGAACTGTCACGGGGCTGAGAAGGTGGTTCGACTCAAGGCGGAGTTGGGTGACTTGAGTCAGTACGAGATTTACTCGTACGGCGACAGCAAGTCCGACAAGATTCTGTTGAACCTCATCGACCATAGCGCATATCGAAGTTTCGAAGGCGGTTCGAGGCTGAGTTACAAGATCGGTGCGCTGGCGCGTTTCTTGAGAGCGCTGATCTGATCGTGGGAGCGATTGAAAGCATCGAATGGCACGGCGAACAGTTGGAGTTGTTCGCGGATCGAGCAGTCCACTGGCCCGCGGGTAAGACGCTGTTCATTGCGGATCCTCACTTTGGCAAGGCGGATACATTTCGCGTGATCGGGATTGCTGTTCCTGGAGATGGCGGCGCGGAGAATTGCCGACGCTTGTCCCAGTTGATCACGGCGACAAAATGCGAACGCCTCGTTATCCTGGGTGATTTTCTCCATTCGAGTTGGGGGCGGTCGGATGGATTGCTGAGCACCCTGAACCAATGGCGCCATGAGCACGAGCAACTGCACGTCGATCTCGTACGCGGCAATCACGATCTGAGCGCAGGGGATCCCTGGCCTGAATTGCGGATCGAGTGCCGGACGGAACCGTTTTTGTTGCAGAAGTGGACGTGTCGCCACAAGCCGGATCACGGCGCGGGAGGCGTGGTGCTTGCGGGGCATATCCATCCGGCCTTCAGGGTTGCTGACGGACGGGCACCTTGTTTTTGGCTGGGGGAAACGCAAATGGTGTTGCCCGCCTTTGGCGAGTTCACGGGGACGCATCTGATCAAGCCGGCAACAAGCGATCGAGTCTTCGTTACGGACGGGACAGAAGTCATCAGGATTCCTTTGGATCTGGGTTGACCCGCGACGGCGCTGTCCGAATCATCCGCGCCCATGAGTTCGGATATTTTCTGCGGCTGCATTCCTGCCTTGATGACTCCCTGCGACAAGGACGGAACACCCAACCACGACGCCTTGGTGGCAACGGGTAAAGGCCTGATCGAAGCGGGCATGCGTGGTGTGGTCTATTGCGGGTCAATGGGTGATTGGCCTTTGCTGTCGGACGCGCAACGACAAGAGGGCGTGAAGCGATTGACCGAGGCCGGTGTTCCGGTCGTCGTGGGAACGGGCGCGCAGAATCCCGCTTTGGCGGCCGACCACGCGGCGCATGCGCGAGAAGTCGGTGCGGCGGGTTTGATGGTGATTCCTCGCGTCCTTTCCCGAGGCATTTCGCCGGCGGCACAGCGGGACCATTTCGCAGGAATCCTGAAGGCGGGAGGTGATTTGCCGGCAGTGATTTACAACAGTCCCTACTACGGATTTGAAACGAAGGCCGATCTCTTCTTCGATCTGAACCGGGAGTTTCCTAGCCTGGTTGGATTCAAGGAATTCGGCGGCTCGGAATCCTTGAGTTATGCCGCCGAGCACATCGCGAATCGGGACGATAGTCTGACCTTGATGGTGGGAGTCGATACGCAGGTGTATCATGGGTTCGTCCGCTGCGGTGCCAAGGGCGCGATCACCGGTGTTGGCAATGCGTTGCCCAAGCAGGTCCTACGTTTGGTTGAGCTCTGTGAGCAGGCAGCGGGCGGCGATGCGGAGGCGCGACGTTTCGCGATGGAATTGGAGGAGGCCATGGCAGAGCTCTCGCGTTGGGACGAAGGTCCGGATCTCGTTTTGTTCTACAAATACCTGATGGTGCTCGAAGGAGACTCAGCCTACGAATATCACATCAATCCCACGGACGCACTTAGCGCCAGTCAACGTGCTTTCGCCGAGCAGCAATGGAAGCTGTTCAAGCAGTGGTGGGCCAATTGGGGCGGGAAGTGAGCGTTGTTCGAGTTCGACTGCGTCCAGCCGCGGAGCGTGCCGTCCGGCAGGGGCATCCGTGGGTGTACGCCGAGAGCATACGGGAGGAACACCGACGCGGGGATGCCGGCGACGTTGCGGTGATCTACGATCGCAATGACAAGTTCCTGGGCGCCGGTTTATACGATCCGTTCTCGCCATTACGGATCCGTGTGGCGCAATTGGGAAAGCCGGCCAGCATTGATGCAGCGTTCTGGAGGGAGCGGGTGCGGTTGGCGTCGGCATCGCGAGCGCCGCTGACGAGTTCGGGATATCGGCTGGTGAATGGGGAAAGTGATGGGCTGCCCGGTTTGGTGATTGATCGCTATGCGGAAGTGATGGTGATGAAACTCTATTCGGCGGCGTGGTTGCCCTATTTCGAATCCATTGCTCGCGAATTGAATGGCGAGGCGGTAGTGCTGCGACTGGCCAGAAACGTGGAACAGGAATTTGCGGATCGTGGCTACCGTGACGGACAGGTCATTGCAGGAGAACTTGATGACGCTCAGGTCGTGTTCGAGGAGAATGGGATTCGCTTTAGGTCTGACGTGAAACGAGGGCAGAAGACCGGATTCTTCCTGGATCAGCGGGAGAACCGCAAACGGGTGGGGGAATTGTCGAAAGGGAGGTCAGTGTTGAACTGCTTCAGTTTTTCGGGTGGGTTCTCGCTTTATGCGGCGAAGGGTGGCGCGAAGGATGTGGCTGATCTGGATATCAGCAAGCATGCCCTGGAGGCGGCGACGGAGAATTTTCGGTTGAATCCGGATGTGGAATGCCCCCGTGAAATGATTCAGGCGAACGCCTTTGATTGGCTGGACGAGACGGGAGCGAGCTACGATCTGATCGTTTTGGATCCTCCCTCGCTGGCGAAGAAGGAGGCGGATCGTGAGAACGCTCTGCGCGGTTATCGGCGATTGGTAAGCGCGGCGATCAAGCGCCTACGGAGGCGAGGGATTTTGGTTTCCGCTTCGTGCTCGGCCCATGTCGGGGCGGAGGAGTTCTTTGCGTTGAATCACGAAGTGGTCTTGTCGAGTGGGCGAGGGTTCGACGAATTAGAACGAACCCGTCATGCCGTTGACCATCCGGCGACGTTCCCGGAGGCGGAATACTTGAAATGCATCTACTTGGGTTTCGATGGCTGAGGGGATTGTTCGCTTGTCACGACTTGGCGGCTGCCTATGCTCCGGCTTCGTAATTTCGGAATAAATATGAAGAAGCTTTACTGCGCAATCCTCGTCTCGCTGGTCGGGACGCTGTTTTCCGAGGCTCAAGATCTCAAGGCCCGGCTGGTGGAGCATCGTAAGATCTGGGATCAGGCGCCTCATAACGCGTTCACGGATCTGATTCGCTTCAAGGGAAAATGGTTCTGTGCCTTTCGCGAAGGGGCAGGGCATGTGTCCCCGGATGGCTTTGTCCGGGTGTTGACGACGGAGAATGGTTTGTGGTGGGAACCGGCGGCGAGATTGAAAATGGATGGATTGGATCTCCGCGATCCAAAGCTCTCGATTTCTCCTGATGGCAAAAATCTCGTGGTGATTGCCGCGGCGGCGGCTCG
>JBMYQZ010000591.1:0-3876 GCA_049601855.1 Limisphaerales bacterium
GTCATCCGGGGCCTGGCCGATCAACGGATTCAGATTCCCAAAGTACTGTTGCGCGATGCGTTGTCCGATCCCGATCCGCGGGTGCAGTTGCAGGCAGTCCTTGCAATCGAACGCCTGGGACTCCGCTCGCTTGCAGGCGATATCATCCGAGCCGCGGGGAAGCCTTACGAAGATGGCCTAAAACTGACGGGGCAGCAGGACTACCGCTTTCCGCACGTCGCCGTGCAAGTTCTTGGACGACTGCAGGCCGTTGACGAATGCCTGGCCGGAGTGTCCGATCCAAGAACCCGCGGAGTATCACTGACCGCTTTGAAACTGATGCACCGGATGGATGCCGTATCCGGTTTGGTGAAACTGCTCGACGGAAGCGGCACGAATCACTCGCTTCGAATGCAGTTGATCGAAACGCTCGCCCGCTTGGGATTGCGCGAAGCGAAGTGGGACGAAGATTCTTGGTGGACCACCCGCCCCGATGATCGCGGTCCCTATTACGAGCCGGAATCATGGGAAGCCACCCCCATGGTCCGCGCCGCCATCGAAAGAGGGTTCGCGAAGCTGCCGAAGAATCTTCGCGGCCCGGTGTATGAAATCGTCGCCGCCAATCGTCTGGACGTTGGCAGCATGGATTTCGGAGATCTCGATCCGCTCACCGTCGCTCTGAGAAGCGCGCGACCGAATGCCTCCGAACTGCGCGTCCTGTCGAGCGGCGCTTTGACCCGGAAGTTGTCAGAAGATCAACGGCTCGCCGCCTACCGCGCGATCGGGCGTTCCCGCGAACCAAACGTTCTACAGCTCCAACTTCAGGTGCTCGCCGGCTGGGACGAAGACACCTCGATCACCAACTTGAGTTCCCGTGAACTCAACGGATTCATCAACTCCCCCGAACTGATCGACCGTGTCGAGGAACTGCAGGCATTGGCGCGCACTGAGAGCCACGCCGTCAGCGAAGTCGCCTGGAAAGCCCTCCTTTCCCTCAGCCGCAATCCGCTTGTGCCCGAAGCCAAGCGCGCCGCCGGTCTTAAGATCGCGCTGAACAATCCCACCGACGTCGGCTACTATCGCGCCCTACGCGACCTGAAATTCACGGGCTTCGAAGGTCCGATCGAAGCGGCCATGAAATCCGACTACCGCCGCCTTCGCGTCACTGCTCGCGGAGCCATGGCTGCTATCCTCAATGCCGCAAAAGCGAAGACAATCGGCAAGCCAATTGCCGAACTGCCACTTCCCGAAGTCTTCGAAGCTGCCATGAAATCCACCGGCGATGCGGCCCTGGGCAAGGAACTCTATGCGCGCCAAGCCTGCGCCAGCTGTCACGCCGTGAGCCTCAGTGAAATCCAGAAAGGACCCTACCTCGGCTCCGTCGGTAGCAAGTTCACCAAGGACTACCTCATCGACTCGATCCTCGATCCCGGCAAGATCGTCGCCCAAGGATTCCGCACGCAGACTATTACGATGAACGACGAAACCGAATACGTCGGCTTCGTGACCCGCGACGAAGGACCCGAACTCGACATCCGCAACATTGGCGGCATCGTCACCACCCTGAAGAAGTCCAACATCCGCACCCGTAAGGATCAAACCGTATCCATGATGCCCACCGGTATGGCCGCCAACCTGACCGTTAAGGAATTCGTCTCCCTCATCGCCTATCTCCAATCTCTTCGGTCAAACTGAACGACATATCATGAAGTTCTCATTCAAGATCGAGGAGAGCTTCGACCGAGACGACAACCTCGTGTCAGTTGTAGGAGGGCCGGGGGATCTTCACTACTCCGGCTTTGGCTTTGCTGCGTCCCTTTTGTGCGAGGGGGACGTAAATGTTTCGGCGCGTCTGGCGTCCTTTGAGTTGCTCTAGCTGCTCGGGGGTGAAGTAGATCTGGAAGTAGCCGTTCGTGTCGGGGTTGACAGGGCCGGCGTAGGAGAAGTTGATCTTGATCCGGGCGCCGGGCCAGGGCTTGGGATTCAGGACGGGAGGCTTGCCGTCGTCAAAGAGGAGTCGGCCGTGGAGGAAACCGGGGCGGTTGATTTGGATGGCTTTGACTTGGTCGCGATTCAGATAGAGGTCGGTGACTTTCAGGCGTGGATGATCCGGTTTGACGGCCGTGGACCAGTTGCCGGTGGTCATCGTCAGCCAAGCTCCACCGGTCGCAAGTTGCGCCAGTTCCTCGTCCGAAAACGGAGCGTGGAATTCACCCTTGTAGCTCACGCCCCCCAAGTAGATGGGCTGCTTGGAGTCTTGCGTCCACAGGCTTACGCGGGTCTGCACGTTCTTGGAGAAATCCACGGCGGGTTTGCCGTTGTCAAATTGCACTTCGGTAAACCAGGTGTTGCGTTGGGGCCGTTTGCGCGAGCTCTTGAAGGCGTCGAACTCGCTGGAGAGAATAATGTTCTCGGGGATATTGATCTTGCCGGCCCAATCGGTGGCCTGTTTGGGAGTGAGATGAATGGTCAGTTTCGGTTCATGGGTCTTGGCTTCCTTGATTTCCTTGCCACGGACGTAGCCGAGCGAGATGCCGGCGAGAATCTGGAGGTTTACGTTGTAAGCATGTGACTGCTTCATGAAAGCCGCGTCCTTGGGTGTGCCTTGCTTGAGAATGAGTTCGTGATCGCGCATGCGGGCGAGGGAGAAGAGGGCGATCATCTCGTTGATATCCCGCAGGTTGGCCTTGAAATAGAAATTCTCGTTCCCGTTGACCCACACCGAGAAGACGCGCGATTCGTGGCGCGGGATGGCGACGATGCCCTTGGGCCAATCGCCTTGTTCAACCGTGGGACGTCCGTGCAGGCTGTCGGGTCCGACGCGGGAGGTGGCCATGCCGTGCGCAGACACGCCGGCAAACAGGATTCCGGTGGCAATAGCCAAGAGGGATTTCATAAACCTATAGGACACGGACAACGGTCTCTTCTTAGGCGAATCCACAACTATTCTCAATCCGAACCACAAGGGGCTGCATGCCGTCTACGGCGTCTTCTTGTCGGAATCGAGGAACTTTCGAATCTCCGGTTTGGTGGCAAGAAGGATCTCCCGGATTGAGCGGCGTTCCTGCTTCGCCAAGTGGGCGTATTTTGCGGGTGGTTCGTCCGCTTCGAGAATCCCGAAGAGTTTCTGATACACCGCCCGCTTGAGCATATCGGGGAGGAGTTCAAAAGCTTCGGAATAGATCATATAGCTGCAGCGGTATTTGAACAGGCGGCTCTGCAGATCGAAGTCCTTCAAACTGCGGTTTTGGTCGTCATTTTTGCGATTCTGGCGAAATCCCCGCTCGAAATCGCCCGTTCCCTTGATACCACCGGCCGGGAGTTTGATTTCATTCCCGAAGAGCAAGTACTCGAGGATACGATCGCGTTCACCATGGAGAACGGTGCGCAGGGTGCCGGTCGGCTCATCGGGCATGGGTTCGCCGATCAGTTTCTGAAACTCCTCCTGCCGAAAGCTCCATTTGCGGATTCGAAGCATGGCTCTCGAGAGGCGGTTGTGCATTTCGCACTGATGTTCAAGCACCATGAGGGCGACGATGTCACTGTCTGCGCGCAGGTGCGTGGTGGGATTGAATCGCTCGCCAAGGTCGGTGACGTTGGAACCGGCGGCGGTATCTACCGTCGCGTTGCCATTGGCCCAGGTGGCGATGCCATTGCCCAGGTGATAGGCCTTCCCGTGATTGCCGGTGACATACCATCCCCCCCAGCGTTCCTCGAAGGGGCTGTCGTGAGTAGTTACAAAACCGCCAGCCTGGCCCATCGGAGTGCCATCCTTCTCGGGATAGACTGAACGGATGAGAACTCCCGGCCAATCACGGGTGCGGGAACCGGCGTGACAATTGAGGCACTCCTGGCCGCGACGGATCTCTTTGGCATCCGGATCAATCTCATAAAAGA
>JBMYQZ010000592.1:0-3872 GCA_049601855.1 Limisphaerales bacterium
ATTCGACTTAATTCGGGATGATTCGACTTTGTCCCAAACCTGATTAGATTTCTCGTCGGTGCAAAAAAATGGAGCGAGCGAAGGGATTCGAACCCTCGACATTCACCTTGGCAAGGTGATGCTCTACCAACTGAGCTACGCTCGCTTCCGAAAACCGGAAGAGAAAGATACTGGATCCGATCTTCATGGCAAGCCGAATCATGAACTTGAGGCCTGAAAAATCAGGATGCATCAGATCAGGGGGACCATTATTGAGAGAGTTCGAACGTATGAGGCGGAGCGCTGACCAAGTTTCAGCATCCTTGCCGAGCACTCGCCGGATGACCTCGACTGTTAATCGTTACCATTAGGCCAGCTTTCACTCAAGGGGTGTGAAAATCTCACGCACAGCGCGTGCGTGAGTTCCGCGCAGGCGCTCGGAAGCCTCGAGATTTCTACAATGATCCACGTAGACACCGTGAAAAACCCTTCATACGATGGTGTTGGTCAGCATTGCTGGAAAAAAGATAACACGACTAATCGGCCATAATGCTGAGGATTCTGAGACATTTTCTGCAAAACCGACTTGGTGTGAAAAACACTCCAGAACAGCTGGCACGATGTTTGCTAGAATACGTTCGAAGTCGAATCACTGACCCATTCAGCGGTTCATATGACTTTGTTAAGTTAACAAAGTAAGTAATCAGACTAACTATTATACATGAAAGCACTGCGTCACAAAAAAATCGGCGCGTTCACCCTCATCGAGCTCTTGGTGGTGATCGCGATTATTGCCATTCTGGCAGGCATGCTTCTTCCGGCACTGGCCAAGGCGAAAGCCAAGGCGGCTCGGATTAAGTGCGTGAACAACCTTAAACAATCATCTCTGGCCCTCAAGATCTTCGCCAGTGACAACGGTGACCGGTATCCGTACCAGCTCGTGCCCGCCGCGACGAACGCCACCTCTCGTGCGACCATCTCCTTGACCAACGCGGTTGTGGCTGCTGCCGCCAACACTGCGTTTGCTGATCGTACCCAGATGTCCGCATGGGCTCACTGGGGTGCTCTGTCCAACGAACTCGGTTCTCCGAAGATCCTGATCTGCCCTGGCAACCGCGCCAAGAAGAACAGCATCGCGACCGACTGGACGACCACGAATATCCGTGGTTTCTACTCCAACCAAGGTTGGCAGCGTATGACGGGTAACACGAGCCACACTCGGAATGATCCGGATTACGCTCGTTTGACCGGCTATGACACCTCCATCTCCTACTTCCTCTGCTACGACTCCGACGAGACCATTCCCGCCGGTATCCTTGCAGGTGACTTCAATCTGGAGTGGAACGGAGCCGCCCCTGGCGATCCGTACGAAGACAACCCGCGTGGTGCTGGTAACCAGGTCATGACGACCGCTACCGAACAGAACGCCCTCACTTGGGTGACCGGTATCGACAACGACACCTCTTGGGCCCTCCACACCAAGTCTGGTAACCTCGCCCTCACCGACGGTTCCGTCGTGCAGGTGAACACCGCTCAGCTGCGTCAGCAGTTCCAAACTTCCACCAACGCGTGGGGCAAGCAAACTGTGCACCTCGTCATTCCTCGCTAAGAGACAGACGAATCAACTCACAGGAGACGCCTTCGGGCGTCTCCTTTTTTTTGTGCCCGATGACTTCACAGGGTAATATCCTCCCCCTTGTCGAGCGCACCAGCCAATCCGGAATCAAGCGAGCGATCCTGCTGGGAAATCTCAACCGGTCGTTTCGCGCTGTTGCTCGGGGTCTTGGTGGCGATTTCCTTTCCGGCCGTGCTCGTGGGTCTGGAGACCTTCGCCCTGCGCGACTTCGGTTTGTTTGGGTATCCGCTGGCTGCCTACCACCACCATTGTTTTTGGAACGGCGAGATCCCGCTCTGGAATCCGCTCAATGAATGCGGCCTGCCCTTCCTGGCGCAGTGGAACACCTTGGTCCTCTATCCGGGTTCGCTGATCTATCTGCTGCTGCCCTTGCCGTGGTCGGTCAACTTGTTCTGCCTCGTCCACCTTTACCTCGGAGGTCTGGGGGCGTTCGTTCTGGCTCGCCACTGGAAATGTCGCGGTGGAGCCGCCGCGTTCGCCGGCGTCGCCTACGCCTTCAACGGTCTGTTGCAGAACTCGTTGATGTGGCCCAACAACATTGCGGCTTTGGGCCTGTTTCCGTGGGTGGTTTGGAGCGTGCAGCGGTGTTGGTCGGTCGGTGGTCGTGCGTATGTTTCCGCATCGCTGCTCGGCGCGATGCAGATGTTGACGGGGGCGCCTGAAGTGATCCTGTTCACTTGGTGTTTCATCGGTGTCGTTTGGTTCGCCGAAGTCTTGACGCAGACGGAAAGCGTCCGGCCGATCGCACAGCGGCTGGGACGTCTATTGGCCGTGATCTCCATCATCAGCTTGTTGGCCGCCGCACAACTGCTGCCGTTCTTTTCATTGCTCTCATTGGTTGACCGCGCGAGTCAGTTTGACGGATCCATGTGGTCGGCAACCCCGTTCAGCTGGCTAAATCTGCTGCTGCCCCTTTTTGACACGATGCGGAGTCCGATCGGCCAGGTGACTCATCTTTCGCAGGCGTGGACTCATTCGGTCTATGCCGGTACGGCGACCTGTGCCCTGGCATTGCACGCGATGGTGAGTCGCCCCGTCAAGCCGGCACATGTGCTCGGCGTCCTGCTTATCGGGTTCGTGGCCATTTCGTCAGGACAGGATGGTTGGCTGTACGAATACTTGGCGGCAGTGCTGCCGTTGGACAGCCTGCGCTTCCCGATCAAATTCCTGATTCCTTGTTCCTTTATGCTGCCGCTCCTGGCGGCGATTGGAATTCGCGAATGGCAATCGGCACCTGTCCCGCCTTCGCGGGTTGCGGTACTGGCAGTCGTTGTTGCTCTAATCATGGCCGGAGGTGGATGGCTGGATGCAGGCGTGATCAATCCCGACCGGGACTTCGATTGGATCGCCTACCTCGTTCCGCGGATGGTTTCCTTGGTGGTAATCCTGACGGCGTTGTACGCGCTGAGGCGATATGTGAATCAATCCGGAACTCGCTTGCCGGTCTGTCTCTGGGGAATCATCTTCGTCACCTGCTGGGCGGATCTCCGCTTTCATCAACCCAACCTTGCCTCGTCCGTGCCGAGCGATCGTTTGACTGCCGATAGTGAAGTGCCGTCGAACGGACGTAGCGCGATCACTGCGGATACGACGAGGGTGGTCAAGCGACTGCATCTGCCCTCACTGGAAGAAACGCTGCAGCAACATCGAGATTCGCTCTTCTGCAACCTGAACCTGATCTCCGGGGACTCGCAGGTGGAGGGATTCTATTCGCTGCGCCTGCCCCGTTCCCGCATCGCCCGCCGCACGCTCTACAACGGCTTCTACGAAGTGCATGCCCCAATGGCAGATTTCCTGGGGGTTGATCGAGTTGGTCGCCACACGATGGGAATCATTGAGTGGCAGCCGTGGCCGACCGCGCTGCCGTTGGTGACGGTTGGCCAGAATCCGTTGTTCGGGGAAGGCGAAAAACTGTTGGGCGCCATGCACTCGAGCCGGTTTGATCCGCGGCAGATGGTGTTGTTTGAAGCCGGCAACGAAGACGCCATCACGGGCGGGGCTGCTCCGGGGTCGAAGGCATCGGTGATTTTCCAGTCCTCCGGAAAAATCGAATTGGAAGTGAACGCCCCGGCTCCGGCCATCGTGGTCATCGCGCAAGCACATCATCCGAACTGGACGGCACAGGTGAATGGCGAGGAGACACCAATCCATATCTCGAACTATGCGTTTCAAGCGGTCAACGTGCCCGCGGGGACCAGTCGCTTGACCTTGGTGTATGTCGATCCGGAGTTCCGGCTCGGCCTCATGCTGTCGCTGT
>JBMYQZ010000593.1:0-3871 GCA_049601855.1 Limisphaerales bacterium
CCAATCTTTGTGCCGGGTCAGGATCCACGAAGCGGTGGCCTGCACCTTCGCATCCGGATAATCCAACATCGGCAACACATGCTCTTCGGTCAGTTCACTGCCTTCCATCTGGTCAAACGCGATCAGCGCGGCCCGAGCACTGCCCGGAGGCAGGCGTTCGAATTGCTTGGCCGAATGCTTGATGTTGCTGTTGGTCATCCGCGAAAAATTCTCGATCAGCGAGTAGATGATCGCGTGCTCCTCGAAACGATTGGTGACGGTGTTGGCCGCCTTGATCAGCGGGCCATTGCTGCGAACATTGCCGAGCTGCCCAAGGGTCGCGGCCACCTGCCTGCGCACCCCGGCATCTTCGTCCTTGAGCATCGCGTGCAGTCGCTCGAAGGAAGCAGTTCCGCCGGTCAGGCCAATGGATTTCGCGGCGGCAATCCGCACTTCTGGATGGGGATCATCCAAGGCCTCCTGGATCGCCACCAAGGCGGGACGTGTGCCGATCTGGTGAAGAATCCAGACAGCACTACAGCGCACCTCCACGACGGGACTCTCCGTCCGCAATCCGGACAGCGCAGCCACACTGCGACCTCCGGATCGTGCCAACAGATCACACGCGCGATCGCGCACCACCGGGCGTGGGTCCTGGAGCAGTTTCACGGCGGCAGACACATTGCCGATTCGCAGGTCAAATCCTCGTGGGTCTTTCACCGGCAAGGCTCCAATCCGGCTCACGCGATACAAGCTGCCGCGAAACTCCGGCTTACTGATCCGGGAGAGCGGACATTGATCGACATACCAACCGCCAGTATCGACGACGATCAAGCTCCCGTCCGCATCTTCGACAATGTCCGTCGGATGAAAGTCCGGATGCTTGGACACCAAGAAATCGGAGTCCTCCGAGATAAACGTGCCATTGGTCCGCGTGAGCACGTGGCGCATGACGCGATGGGGATTGAAGTGCGCGCTGAAAAGATTGCCGCGGAATCCGTCGCCCAACTGGCTCCCGCGATAGCGATGCAATCCGGCCGGCGCCACCCGCGCAAAACGCGTCAAGGGACCCAGCAGATCACCCGTGCGTTTGAACTCGCTCACGCTCGCGTGATCCTTGCTGTAAACCCCGCCCCGAATGAAGTGCATCAAGGCATCGCGCTGACCATGCATCGGGTTGGTGAAGTAGGTCATCGTGCCGATCATCTGGCCGGAATCGGTAAAGATGACTTCGACGGGATTATCGAAACCGCCGCCCGCGTGCCAGTCCAACCCCGTTCCATCGGGCCGACATTTCCAGATGCGCGATGCAAGCCCTTTTACCTGTGCCCCTTCCTTGGTCTGGATGTCGTAACCATGCCGTCCGTCCGTCAGATACATCCAACCATCCGGACCGAGGAACGGTCCGTGAAGACTCGCCGTCCCGCGCACGTTCCATCCGCTCAGCAGTACCTCTCGTTGGTCGGCCACGCCGTCGTTGTTCGAATCGGTCAGCTTGAGAAAATCAGGTGGCGAAGCAACGTAGACACTTCCGCGGTGATGCAGCACACCCATCGGAATTCCAATTTTGCCCGCAAACACCGTGCTGCTGTCAAAGACCCCGTCACCATTCGTGTCTTCCAGCAGGCGGATGCGACATTCGGGATTTTCCGCCATCGCCGCGCCGCGAATGTCTTTACCAGATGATTCCGCGACGTAAAGGCGACCTTGATGATCGAAGGCGGCGAACATCGGATACGCGATCAGGCCGGGAGCAACCGCTTCCGAAACCATGAATCCTTCCGGCACAGTGATGCCGGCAAGCCCCGGTTCGGACGCGTGATTCACGGTCGAACCAAGCTGAACAAGAACGACGGAAAGGCAGAAAAAAAGAGCGCGATTCAGACGCGCGTTTAAGGCCTGGAAAGCAGATGCTTTGGGCAACATGTCGTGAGCATAATCGGGATTGTCAGGGGGGCAAGCCTGATGCACATTCCACCCGTAGGCGATGGCTGAAGATTTCAATTCCCTGAAAGGACAACTCCTACTGGATGGGGGCAAATTGCATGGCTCGTGGTTCCACCGCAGCGTCGTGCTCGTTTGCCAGCATGATGAAGATGGCGCCTTGGGATTGGTGCTCAACAAACCCAGCCCAGCCAAGATTGGCGACGCCCTCGTCGCGGATTTGCCTGACGTAATGAAAGAAGAATCCCTCTACGTCGGCGGTCCTGTGCAATCCACCGCGTTGAGCTTCCTGCGCACTGACTCTTTCATCCCGGAAGCCAACGTCATCCCCGGTCTCAACCTCGAACATTCGATTGATGAACTGGTTGAGTGCGCTGAATCTTTTTCGCCGGCGCAACAGATCCGTGTCTTCGCCGGTTACGCCGGCTGGGCCCCCGGCCAACTCGATGACGAAATGGAACGCGACGCCTGGCTCCTCCACCCCGCCTCCCTCGATCACGTCTTCAATGCCGCCTCCAGCGACCTCTGGTCCGAAATCCTCAAGACCATGGGGTGGAAGTTTCGTCTTCTGGCGGATGCCCCGGAAGACATCTCCTGGAATTGAGGCTCGCGCTCAACTCTTCGGTAACTTCGCGCCGACCGATTTCAGCCACTCGTTCAATTGGCGCTTCAATCTGTTCGCGCGCTTGCTGTCTGAATCCGCAAGATTCTCCCGTTCGCCCACGTCATCCTTGAGATTGTAGAGTTCGATCGATTGATCATCGAAACGACGGATCAACTTGAAGTCACCTTCGCGAACTGCAGCCCCGAGTCGGTTGCGGCCATGGAAGGCATAGTTCGGGTAGTGGAAGAAGAGCTGTTTGCGCTCCAGTTCACCTGTCTGGCTGAGCAACGGCATGAGTGATTCACCGTCCGACAACGTTTCGGATGCAAGACCAACCGCATCGAGAATGGTCGCGTGGGTGTCCATGCTGACGACGGGCACCTTGCAAAGCGAACCCGGTTCGACAACCGCCGGCCAGCGAACGATCCACGGAACGCGAATCCCGCCTTCGTACAGAAAGCCCTTGTTCGCACGGAGCGGCTCGTTGCCAAAGAGCGAGCCGTTGTCGGACTTGAAGATCAGGAGCGTGTTGGTGGCGAGACCCATTTCATCGATCGCCTTGAAGAGCCGCCCCAGCGCGCTGTCCATTCCTTCAATCATCGCGGCGTATGCAGGATTTTTCACGCCCTTGCGCTGCTTGTATTTCTCGATGAGACGCTCCGGTGCCTGAATTGGGTAGTGCACGGAATAGTTCCAGAGGCAGAGGAAGAAAGGCTCGGCCTTGTGTTTGCGAATGAAGGCAATGGATTCATCGGTGAGTCGCTCAGGCAGGTAGTCACCTTCCTTGCGGGGCGGGATATTGGAGATCTTGTAAGGTTCAAAGTAGCTCGGAGGGCCGCCGCGGGAATTGCCGCCGATGTTCAGATCGAATCCCTGATGCTCCGGTCGGAGATCGGGCTCTTTCGGATTCTTCGCGCCACGTCCGGGATGAGAGAGATGCCACTTGCCAACAAAACCGGTGGCGTAGCCGGCGGCCTTCAGGCGTTCAGCGATGGTGACGTCGTCGAGGTTGAGATAGTTCTGCTTGTCGGCTCCGACGAGTTTCGCGCCTTTGGGCTTGAAGCCGGCCTTGTGTCCGGGAGCGTGATTGGTGATCCCGAGCCGCGCGGGCGCCAACCCGGTCATCATCGCGGCGCGCGTCGGCGTACAGACAGGGGCCGCCGCGTAACCGTCGGTGAAACGCATACCCTGCTTTGCCAAACGATCGATATTGGGCGTATCCAGAAGCTTGTTGCCCTGCACCTGCACATCCATCCAGCCAAGATCATCGGCCATGATTACGATGACATTCGGACGCACGGCGTTCTGCTTCGCCTTACCAGCTTCCTTTCGCTTCTTCGCGGC
>JBMYQZ010000594.1:0-3870 GCA_049601855.1 Limisphaerales bacterium
TGTTCCCCGAAGTGATGGCCGACCTGGCCGAACGCGGTGATGGTCTGGATCATCGATCGGCTTGGCGTTTGCTCCGGATCCAGATGCGTCCGTTCTTGGTTTCCTACGGTTCCAAGGTGGACTGGTGTGTAGTCTACGGGCCCAACGCAGAGCGCAAGGTTGAGAAATACAATCTCCACCGCACGGAACTCCGCTGGTCTTACGGACGTCGTCCGCAATGCGCCGGCTCCATCGCGGCCTACATCAAGTCATTGCACGAGGGTTGATGGCTGGTCAGCGACTGTGCCAGAGCTTGGGCTTCTTGCCCGTTCCATAGTCCTCCGGGATCTCCCAGGCCGGTCCCTCTTTCACAACGTCGGCGTGGAACTCGGTCATCCGCTTTTTTAAACGAGCCAAGACTCGCGGTTCCGCGCTTGAAACATCCGTCCGCTGCAATCGATCGCTGCGAAGGTTGTAGAGTTCAAAATCCTGCAGGCGGCTGTTCTTGATCGTCGGCATGTCCACGGAGATCAATTGGTGCGTCTTCGGCCGCGCTGCGTCATCCGTGTTGGCGAGCAACACCCAATCGCGATCCCGCATCGCGACGGCCGGCAGGAGTCGATAGAAAAACCAATAGAGTGGTTTCGCGCGTTTGATCGTGCCCCCCTTCAAAACGGGCCAAACACTCGTCCCATCGATGTTCCGCGCCTCGGGCAGCCCAACGCCGGCGATATCACAAACCGTCGGCAGAAAATCCACACCGCAGATCGGTGTGTGATTCACGGAGCCGGCCTCGATTTTGCCCGGCCAACGAAAGATTCCTGGCACCCGATGACCGCCTTCCCACACGTGTGACTTCCTGCCCCGAAGTCCCACCTTGGAAAACTCGTTCAACGGACCATTGTCCGACGTGATAAACACCATCGTGTTTTCAGTCAGACCGCTCTGATCCAAGTGTTTCATCAACCTTCCCACCGCCAAGTCAACGTTCTCGATGTTCGCGTAGTACGTGGCGGCCTTCTTCGAAAGTTTGGGATACTTCTCTTGGTATTTCTTCACCAAGTCAGGCGGTGAGGCAATCGGCGTGTGCGGTTCGTGAAACCATACGCAGGCGAGAAACGGCTTCTCATCGCCGATGTCCTTGAGCCAACCGATCGTCTCGTCGACCACCAACTGGCATGAATATCCCTCCATCACGCCCACTTCCGCGCCGTTGCGAACGAAGTTCTTCGGGTTGTGGTGACTCGGCGAAGCGTTGTTGTCCGTGCCGAGCGAGTATTCGAATCCCAGGTCCCTCGGTTGCGGCTGCTCGGAGAGTAACTTCGAAACGTGCCATTTTCCGAAATGCCCGGTTCGATAACCTGCATCCTTCAAAAGTCTTGCCACGGTGATCTCGCTGCCTGGCAGATGCATCGGATGATTGGGTGGAATGTAACTGTACATTCCCACTCGGGAAGGCGTCCGGCCGGTCAGTAATCCCGTCCGCGACGGCGAACAATTGGGTGCCGCCGAGTGACAATCCGTGAAGCGCATCCCCTGTCGCGCCACCTTGTCGATGTGATCCGTCTGGATCTGGCTTCCGTAGCAGCCAAAATCTGTCCAACCCGAATCATCGAGGAGGATCATCAGAAAATTGGGGCGAGCGGCAGGTAGATTCAACGCGCTCGCAAAAAGGGCTGTCAGCAGGATTCGTTTCATTTCGTTTTCTTCGTGGTCGGCTTCTTGGAACTCAGATTCGTCCGCTCGTCCCACTCGGCATGCAACTTCTTGAGGCGATTGAATTGCCTGGAGTTCGACGCCGATAATTCATTCAACTCCGTCCCATCGGTCTTCAAATTGTAAAGTTCCCATTGCTTCTTGCCTTCGCCCACCAGCTTCCAATCGCCATCCCGAACCGCCCGTCCCTTGCCGTGCTCCCAGAAGATCGGATTCCGTTCTCCCAGGATCTTTCCCTGGAACGTCGTCGCAAACGATCGCCCCTCCATCGCGATCGGTTTCTGTTTCGGCGGATGCACCCCAGCGACATCGAGCAAGGTCGGCATCATGTCGATGACGTGGCAGACGTCCTTCACAAAGCCTCCGGCATTGGAGATCCGCGCCGGCCACGACACGATCAGCGGAGAACGCGTCCCGCCTTCGTGATCGAATTGTTTGAATTGGCGGAACGGCGTATTCGAGGCATTGGCCCAGCCGTAGCCGTAGGATTGAAAGGTCGATTGTGGTCCCGGCATCAGGCCCGGGATGTTGCCCGACTTGATCGGTGTGCGTTTTCCATCAGTGGTGAATTCACGTGTCCATGAACCGGTACGCCTGGTGGTGTATTCCACGTGACAGCCTCCGTTGTCGTGCTGAAACACAATGATCGTGTTGTCAAACTCGCCGGTGTCTTTGAGTTGTTGAATCACACGGCCGATATTGCGATCCATGCTCGTTACCTGTGCGGCGTAGACCTCCATACGGCGCTCCTGCCAGGCCTTGTGCTTCTCATCCTTCCAAGCCGGTACATTCGGATGCCGCGGCGAAAGTTCCCATTTCGGATCGACCACGCCCAACTCCTTCATTCGAGCGTGACGTTGCTGGCGGAGTTTGTCCCAACCCATCTGGTAGCGGCCGCGATAGTGCTCGATATCCTCCGGTTTCGCGTGCAACGGCCAGTGCGCCGCAGTGTAGGCGAGGTAGAGGAAGAACGGTTGGTGGTCCTGCTTCTTCTCGTGCTCCGCCAGAAACTTCAGCGCGTGATCAGTCTTGGCGTCCGTGTAGTAGTAGTCCGGATTGTCCTTCCACTCGTGCTCCATGTCTTTCCCGTTCAATTGCACCCCGGTCGGTGCGAAAAAATCAGAGGCGCCGAATATCGTCCCGTAGAATCGATCGAATCCGCGCTTATGCGGAGCTGAGTTGCCATTGGGTTCATTAGGGTTCGAAAGGTGCCACTTGCCGGCCATGTAGGTGCCATAGCCCGCCACGCGCAGGGCTTCCGGCAGCGTATAAGCATCCGGATGAATACCGCCGTTCGCCGAGCCCTTCTTCGGCAAGGCGGTCTTCGGGTAAAGACCGGTCATGATACTCGCACGCGTCGGCCAGCACATGTTGTGCACGTAGTAGCTGGTGAAGCGCAGCCCCTTCTTGGCTAGGCCGTCGAGATGCGGCGTCTCAATCTCGCCGCCGTAGCAACCGAGATCGGAATACCCCATGTCGTCGGAGATGATGAAGACGATGTTTGGCTTCGCCGCCATGACGTTCAACGCCACGAACAAACCCAACAATCCAGCAATACGTTTCATGGTGAGCCATTGGTAGCCGTGCTGCTGGTCCGAGGCGAGGGAAGAATTACCAATAGAACGCTGGTTCCGAACTTTTGGGTATTTGCGTCCATCAGCGGCTCATCACCTCTGAATAACTCCTTCTTCCCCCAATTGCGGTTTCCCGATTTAATTCGCGGCTCATGATTGAGCGTTACACACGGCCCGAGATGCGGGCGATCTGGACGAACGAAAACAAGCTTTCCATCTGGCTGCAAATCGAACTCCTTGCCAGCGAGGCCTTGGTCGCCGAAGGCGTCGTGCCCAAAGCCGACTTCGCCCGCATGAAGAAGGGCGCCGACATCTGGTTCAAGAATCCGGAAGGTCTGTTCAAGCGCCAGAAGCAGCTCGAGAAGACGCTCAATCATGACGTCATCGCTTTCACCACCGCCGTCGCCGAGAAGATCAATCACAAAGCCAGTCGTTGGCTCCACTTCGGCCTCACCAGCAGTGACATCGGTGACACCGCCTTCGCCGTCCAGATGACGCAGAGCGCCGATCTCCTGCTCAAGGACCTCAGGACCGTTCGCAAGTCGATCGCCAAAAAGGCCCGCAAATTCAAGATGACGCCCTGTATCGGTCGCAGCCACGG
>JBMYQZ010000595.1:0-3868 GCA_049601855.1 Limisphaerales bacterium
GGTGGTCTTTCAGTATGACATGATGGGCTATGGCGATTCGAAGGAAGTCGGTTGGGTTCATAAGAAAGTGCCCGAGATTATACGGTTGCAGACCTGGAACAGTACCCGAGCCCTTGATTTTCTCCTGAGCTTTCCGAACGTCGATCCCAAGCGCATTGGCATGACCGGTTGTTCCGGTGGCGGCACGCAGACTTTCATTCTCGCGGCGATTGATGAACGCGTGGCCGTGTCTGTTCCCGTGTGCCAGGTTTCGGCGCATTTCTTTGGCGGCTGTGTCTGTGAAAGCGCCATGCCGATCCACTGGAGTGCGAACCACAAGAGCAACAACGCGGAGGTCGCCGCCTTGGCCGCGCCCCGACCTCAGTTGGTGATCTCCAACGACAAGGACTGGACCCAGAACACTCCGAAAGTCGAGTTTCCCTACATCAAGCACATCTACGGTCTCTACGGAGCTGCGGACAAGGTCGCCAACGCCCACTTTGCCAACGAAGGACACGACTATGGCGACTCCAAACGCATGGCCGCCTATCCCTTCCTGGCCAAGCACCTGAAGCTCAATCTCAAACGCGTCCGTGGAACAAATGGTAAGGTGGATGAATCGTTCGTCACCCATGAGAGCTATGAGCAAATGCTCGTCTTCAACGGCAAATACCCCGCCAACGCCGTCGCGCCGAATTCGAAACTTCCCTGAGGCTAGTGTCAGATCTGCTGACACCGACTCCCGACGGGCTCTATTGCCCGGCGGGAAGGTTCTACATCGATCCGTCGAAGAAGGTGGACCGGGCGGTGATCACGCACGGGCACTCGGATCATGCGCGTTCAGGGCTGAGTAGTTATCTTTGTGCGAAACCATGCGTTGGAATTCTGCGAAGACGGCTGGGTAAGAAGATCAACGTCACGGGCCAGGACTACGGTGTTTCCACGACGATCAACGGGGTCAAGGTGTCCTTTCATCCGGCGGGCCATGTACTTGGCTCGGCCCAAGTGAGGGTGGAGCATAAGGGCGAGGTTTGGGTGGTGACTGGGGATTACAAGCTGGAGGACGACGGCATATCTGGCTCGTTCGAACCGGTCAAATGTCACACCTTCATTACGGAATCGACGTTTGGTCTGCCAATCTATCGCTGGAGGCCGCAGGCGGAGGTGGCGCGGGAGATCAACACGTGGTGGAGAGGAAACCAAGCGTTGGGCAAGGCGTCTGTCATCTACGCGTATTCACTCGGCAAGGCGCAGCGCTTGCAGAGTATTGTTGATCCATCGATTGGTCCGATCTGCGTGTACAAGCCGATTGCGGAGATGAATGGGGCGTACCTGGATGAAGGGGTTTCACTTCCTCCGATCGCCGATGAAACGAAACTTAAACCGGATCAACCACGTCCGTTGATCGTGGCGCCGGCTTCAACCGAAGATTGTGCCTGGCTGCGAGGATTTGGGCCGCGGTCCACGGCATTTGTATCTGGGTGGATGCGGGTCCGTGGTGGTCGACGTTGGGGCAACTTCGATCGCGGGTTCGTCATGTCCGATCATGTCGACTGGCCGGATATGTTGCGGGCGATTGAGATGACTGAGGCGGAACGTGTTCTGGTTACGCACGGATACACTGACCAGACGGTGCGCTATCTGTGCGAGCAAGGGATTCATGCCAAGGTGCTCGGGGAATGAACTGCTTCACCCAACTCATCGGACAGCCGGACGAACCCACATTGCTTAGCTACTTCCGAACTGCATCATCGGACGACGCCGTCTGGGCTGTGTGGCTGCTGTTGGGTAATCGTCCAAGGCGATCGGTTTCCACCGTGGAACTTAAGGACTTTGTGGCCGATGAAACGGGGTTTCCGGTTTGGCTGGTGGAGGAAAGCCATCGAGCCGCGAGTGATTGGGGTGAGACGGCGGCTCTGCTGCTGGATACTGCGGGTGTCTGTCGAACTGATCCCGGCGCGCTCTCGTTGGATATCCTCATGAGGGAGCGGTTGATGCCGTTGGTTGATGCCGCTCAGACGGCCAGACGAAAACTGTTGGGCGAGACCTGGCGAGAACTCTCGCTTAACGAGTGTCGGGTGTTTCACAAACTGCTCAATGGGTCCTTTCGCAGTGTCTTTGCTCCGAAGTTGTTGGCCCGGAGTCTGGCGTCGATCGCAGGTGTCGAATATCCGGTGATGGCCTATCGGATGACGCGCAATGTCGAGCCGAGGTTGGATGCCTACCAAGCGCTCATTGCTCCCTTCTCGGAGGCCGATGCAATCGGCGCACCATGTCCCTTCCGTGACTTGCGACCGATGGGGCCCGATCCGAGCATGCTGGGAGAAGTCTCCGATTGGCGAGTTGAGCGCAAGTGGGGTTGCCTACGCGTACAACTGATCAAGCGTCGAGGCGAGGCGTTGCTGTGGAGTGAAGAAGAGGAATTCGTGACCGCCAGTTTTCCTGAAATTTCGGGCGCGGGAAGGTGCCTGCCTGACGGGACCGTTCTGATCGGCGAGATTGTGGGGCGTTCGGGGGGAATGATATTGGTGGTTCAGGAAGTTCTGGAACCGGCCGGTGAGTGTCCGGAACATGTTTTTAGCGAGTGGATCAAGGCTCTCGATAGCGGGCGCGAGATGCTGCAAGGGGATCTGTTCGCTGAACCGCAGAAATCGTCATGGCCAATCACTTTGACGGAACTCTTGGATTTCGCGACTTGGGAGGATGTGAAAGCGGAAGTGGATCGCTCGCGTAAACTGAATGCTGTTGGAGTTCTCCTGACGCAATCGGAATCAACCCACGGCTGGATCTGGAAAACCGAACCGTTGACGGTCAAGGCGATCCTAATCGCCGCCCAGTCGCAGGAGGGAATGTACGCGGATTACACTTTTGGCGTTTGGGACGAAAAAGAACTGGTATCGATCGGGAAGGGCGGCCTCGGCCTTACAGGAGAAGAGATATCCGAGATCGACGCATTCGTCAGGGACAACACGATTCAGAATCGGGGTCCCGTGCGGATGGTTGAACCCAAGCTGGTCTTCGAACTCGCCTGCGATGGGGTGCGTGAATCGAAACGCCACCAATCCGGATTGGCGCTCCGGAATCCGCGGATTTCGCAATGGCTGCGCAATTGCCCGATATCCAACGCGGATACGGCGAGGGATTTGCGGCAGGAAGGTGTTTGAATTCCGGGGAGATGTCGTCCCTCATCTGAATTGAATCGGCTTCGCCAGCGTTTAATCTGCTCACGCTTGCGTCCGCAGAATACTACATATCTATTCTCATCTTTTCCATTCGTGTGAGCGCGGGACAAACGTTACTTTGGCGCTCATCCTTGAGCAGTTTGTGAACATCGAATGACAGCTTCAAAAATCATTCAGCCCAGTGTGATCGCCGCAGCGATCGCCGTTGCCATGATCCCGGCCCAGGTTCGCGGCAAGGTCGATTTCAATCGCGACATCAAACCGATCCTCTCGAACAAGTGCTTTACCTGTCACGGACCGGACCAGGACGAGCGCAAGGCGGGTTTGCGCTTGGATCTACGGGATGGGGCGGTGGGCACGGATGCGAAGAAGTCTGTGATTGTTGAGGGCAAGCCGGAATTGAGCGAACTGATTCGGCGTGTGACCACCTCGGATGAAGATGACATCATGCCACCGGCTGATCAGGGCAAGCGGTTGACTGCTCGCGAAGTGCGATTGCTCGATGGGTGGATCTCGGATGGGGCGAAGTACGATGCCCACTGGTCCTATACCCAGGTTCAGCGTCCGGATGCGCCGGTCAGTTCTGATTCGAAATGGGCCCGAGGGGAGATCGATCAGTTCATCCTGCGATCATTGCGGGCCAGGAGCCTGACGCCTTCGCCGGAAGCGGATCGTTGGACTTTGGCTCGCCGAGCCGCCGTAGATCT
>JBMYQZ010000596.1:0-3859 GCA_049601855.1 Limisphaerales bacterium
TGCGCTTGATGCTGCGCGCGAGTTCGTGCGCGGTCGGATCGTGTGCGGCGAGGTTGCGTTGCGAACTGAGCCAACCGAAAAGAGCGGGAGGGACAGGGACGACCGGCGCCGGCGCCTTCAACGCGGGGGCGGCCTTCTTGCGGGTGGTAGGTTTTTCAGTTTGTCGGTCATTGGTTGGCACGCCGGTGGACGATTTGGTTGTTCCTGGAATCGGCACGCTCCCTAACGGGCGGCGGAAACTAGGGCATCTTATCGGATTGTCCACCAAAAACTTTAGGCAGGTCGTTTTCGCGCCGATGAGCAGTGAGTTGGAATTTCTTTAAAATTCTTCGGGATGAATTAAATTCTCATTGAGTGGCATGGCTGTGAACACCCCCAATGCATCAGTGCTGGTCGTCGATGACAGCCTGGTGATGCGCAACCTTCAGAAGGCCGCCTTGGAGAACGTAGGCTATGCGGTGACGGTGGCCCAAAGTGGGCCCGAAGCCTTGGAGAAGATCGGGTTGAAAAACGGTGACTCACCGAGTTTTGAACTGGTGCTGCTCGACAATATGATGCCTGACATGAGGGGGCTGGAGGTGCTCGAGAAAATTCGCAGCGTTCATTCCGGGGTGAATTTGCCGGTGATCATGGTGACGGCCAATGATGAATCGGAGGACATCGTCTCGGCCTTCAAATTGCAGGCCAACGATTACGTCACCAAGCCAATTGATTTCCCCGTGTTGTTCGCACGGATGGAAACGCACATCCGATTCAAGAAATCCAACGAGGATCTGCGCGGTTCGCAGCGTTCATTGATCTCGGCTGCCAAGATGGAAAGCGTAGCTGCCCTGGCCGCCGGTGTGGCCCACGAGATTCGTAATCCCCTGGCTGCGATTCGCATGGCGATCGACGGTGCTTTGGGCGCGGTGGGAGACAACACCCTGGCCAAGGAGTTTCTGGAGATGTCGATCGATTCCATCCAGCGCGCGGATGACATTGTGACTGAACTTGTGAGTTACTCCGCCTCCACCAAGCTGGATCTGGAGGAGACCAACCTGAACGAATTTGTGGGCGGGTGCCTGGAACTGATGGAAGAGGAATTCGACACCTATGCGACGACGGTGAAGCAAGAGTTCGCTGGTGAACCACCGGCGGCTTTTGTCTCCAAGAACGAACTGCAACAGGGATTTCTGAGTCTCTTGTTCAATGCCCTGCAGGCGATGTCCATCGAAGGAACCTTGACCGTGCGAACCGGCACGCGGGTGGTCGAGGGCTTGGAAAGCAGCGAAGGCTCACGAACCGGCGCCAAGGTGCGCAATGGGGAGGAGGCGGCTTTCATCGAACTGGTCGATTCCGGGCCCGGTATTCCGGAGGTGGATTTGCCGCGGGTGTTCGACCCCTTCTACACCAGCAAGGCGACCGGCGCGAAACAGGGCAAAGGGCTCGGCCTCACCGTGGCCCGGCAATTGGTGGAACTGCACGGTGGCGCCATCCAACTTGAGAACTGTGATCCTGGTCCGGGACTGAAGGCGACAGTGCTGTTGCGCTGTCGCGAGACCGGAATGCTGTAGAACCAAGCCAACGGGATGACGGGGCACACCCACAACCATGCGGGACCAGATCCCGCGCGCGAACGCGCGAACTGCGCACGAAGTTGATCCTGGCTTCGTCCATTGGCATGCTGGTACTGGGGTTGGGGATTGCCGTGGCCGGTATCTACCCACTCATCTCGCAACTGGAGCAGGAGCACAAGGTTCACCTCGAGTACACCGCGAACGTCAAGATCTTGGCTGTCAACCAGGTCATCTCGGAGTTCAAGAGCCTGGCCCAGCAGATCGGCAGCCGAACCAAGGCGCGGGAAGCACTCGTGTCTCATAACGAAGGGCGGATGCCGCTGGAGGAGTTTACGGAGTTTTCCGGCCCAATCCTGACAGATGCGCTCAATCGATCGACGGCCATCATCTCGATCACCCGGCACGATGATCAGGGAAATGCAGTTGTGCACGTGGGCCTGAAGATTCCTTCGGGCACGGATCCGTCGCCGGCGGATGATGAAGATCCGGTGGTCAACGGTCCCATGCGATATAAGGGCATGACACTCGTCAGGGTCATTTCGCCGATCCGCGATCGTGCCGGTAAACGCGTTGGCTTTGATGTGGTGGCTTTTCAGGCCAATGCGCTTGAGCACATCACGGGACGCGATTTCGCCTGGAGCAAGACCGGCAAGACCATCCTTGGTCGCATGGATGGTGACGGCATTACACCCTTCTTCAATCGGGAAGAGTCCAAACAGAAACTTGTGAATGATCCCGCTTTGTTGGAAGAACTAGACACGGCCTACATCGCCGGTTCCGGTTACCTGGAGATCATCGACGGGGATGGCAAAGAGATCCAATTGACCGCCCGGGCGATTCGCGAATCGGGTTGGATCCTTTTGTTGATGGTCGATCGGGAGGAGACCTATGCCGCGGCCAGGGAGCAGGTGCGCCCGGTGGCCATGATGATTCCGGGCATCGTGTTGCTGGCCACGGTCGGGATGACCGTGTTGGTGCAGGTCGGGAGGAGAAACGCACGGATGATCGCGTGGTATTGGAGTTCATGGTCGAGGATACGGGTTGCGGCATTTCCAGCGACAAACTGGACACGATCTTCGAGGAGTTCGGCCAGGCCGATGCGTCCACCACGCGCACCCATGGCGGCACGGGATTGGGGCTTACCATTTCCTCGCGCCTCGTGAAGCTGATGGGGGGGAGGATCTGGGTGACGAGTGAGTTGGACCAAGGGTCGAAGTTTCACTTCACGGTCGATTTCGGGTTGCGGTCCGTACCGAGTCTCGAGAGTCCGGTGCCGGCGAAGCTCCACGACCTGCCCGTGCTCGTGGTGGCTGATCACGACATCAATCGTCGCATCTTCGCTGACATGCTCACGGGCTGGCATCTCCGGCCGAAGCTGGTGAACGGGCCGGGACCGGCGCTGGATGCGCTCACCTCGGCCGTTCAAACCAAGGAGCCGTTCCGTGTCATTTTGCTCGATGCCACCATGCCGGAGATGAGCGGATTCGAACTTGCCGGGAGCATCCGCCAGATGCCGGGATATCGGGAGACTCCCATGCTGATTTCCTCGTCGGCCAGCCTTCCCGATCAATTCTCGCAGGCCGAGCAACTGGGTATTGATCGTTGCCTTTCCAAACCCGTGAAGCAGGCCGATCTGTTCGAGGCGATCACGCAGGCCCTGGGCGTGATGGACCTCGAAGACACGGATGCCGCGGTCGAGGAATCGACGGCTCCACTCCGGATCCTGTTGGCAGAGGATGGACTGGTGAACCAGCGCGTCGCCATTGATCTGATCGAACAGGACGGGCACGAAGTGGTCCTTGCCGAGGATGGGGAAAAGGCGGTCGACCGTTGTCAAGGCAGCACCTTCGACCTCATCCTCATGGATATCCATATGCCGGAAATGGACGGCTATGAAGCAGCCTTCAGAATTCGCGAATGGGAACAGGAGCACGACCTCGGGAGCACTCCCATTGTCGCGCTCACGGCCAACGCGATGAAGGGTGATCGCGAGAAATGCCTCGCTGCGGGTATGAACGATTACCTGGCCAAACCCATTCGGGCCGAGGAGTTGTTCGCGGTGGTTCGCCGCAATGCTCCGCCAACCCCGGTCGGTCCGGGGAAAGTATTTCCAACTGCCGCGGCAACGGAAACAGCGACGGCAGCGGCCGTTTTTGATTCGACTGAACGCACCTTCGATCTCGCGACCGCGCTGACCAATGTGGGAGGCAGCGAAGACATTCTCCTATCGATGATCGATTGCTACTTCGAGGAACGCGACGGACTGGTGCCGGACATCGAGAAAGCCATTCCGGATGGCGATG
>JBMYQZ010000597.1:0-3858 GCA_049601855.1 Limisphaerales bacterium
CAAGAGCCGGAGCACGTGTTCAATCGCCGCTGGCATCTCAAGGCCGGCACGATGCCCCTCAATCCCCTCGGCAACAAGAGCGACACCGTCCGGATGAACCCCGGCCGCGGAAACCCGAATCTCGTGAAGCCCGCCGGCCCCACGGATCCCGAAGTTGCCATTGTCTCGATCCAAACAAAGGACGGGCAACCCATCGGCGTGCTGGCCAATTACTCTCTTCATTACATTGGCGGAACGGCTCGCGGGGCGATGAGTGCCGACTATTTCGGTTACTTCGCCCGGCGCGTCCGCCATCTGCTCAAGGTCGAGTCGGAGGATTCATCATTCGTGGCCATGCTCAGCAACGGCACCAGCGGCGACATCAACAACATCGATTTCAGCAAACGCAGCACCGTACGGCATGCGCGCTACGAGAAGATGAAGATCGTCGGATACGATGTCGCCGAAGGTGTTATTGCCGCGATCAAGAAGATCCGCTACCAGGATTACGCCCAACTCGATGCTCGATTTCAGGAAGTCATGGCGAAACCCCGCCGTCCCGATGCCGCCCAACTGGCGCGCACCAAGAAACTCTTGGCGAACATCAAGAATCCCGAGAAACGATCCCGTGAGGAAATCTATGCCGCCCGCATTCACTCCCTTACCCAGCTGCCCGACGAAATGCCTCTGCCGATCCAGGCCTTTCGCATCGGAGACCTTGGCGTGGCCGCGATTCCGAATGAAGTTCTCGTCGAGATTGGTCTGGAGATGAAAGCCAAGTCACCGTTCAAGAAAGCTTTCACCCATTCCAACGCCGGTGGCTATTTCGGCTATCTGCCGGATGCCAATCAATTCCGGCTCGGCGGCTACGAAACTTGGATTGGCACTTGTTGGTTTGAGGAACAAACGGCGGGAGATGTGGTGAAGACGCTGCTCGGTATGTGGGAGGAAATGGCGCCTTGAGCCTGAAGGTTGAATCTTCAATGTGTATGCATGTGTAAGTGCCCATGGGTCTTGATGGTTACCAGGCACTGGCTTCCTTCGAGACTAGCCGTGATGACTGCGGGGCAATCATCTTGCCACGATTCGATAGCACTTAACCTCGAGCGGTTCCAGCCAGCCGTAGAGGCGATCATCCTTGTGCGTGTATCCGCGGCGGGCGAACAGGTCTGTGACTTCGAACTGCTCGTTTGACACGGAGGCCAGGTAAGTGAGGCGCTCGTTGCTGGAGTTGCAGAGAAACAGGAAGGTGACGCCTTCGTGTTCGTATTCGCTCACCGTCATACTCGGATAGATGATCTGGTCCTCCTTACGTTCGCCATCTCCGGTGGTGCCGACCTCAAGTTTCTTGCTGGCTCTCTTCTTGAGCTCGACGGTCTTCGGTTCATAGACGATCCGAGTTGGAAAGCGTTTGGTCTTCTCACCGAACAGGAACACCTGACCCAGCGCCAATGGGCCGGTCAAGTCGTTGGCGACGTGAGCGTAGGCGTCGTACCAGATCGGCCAGGTGCGTCTGACTTCCGCCCGTCGGAACAGGGACCAGATCGCCACTCCCTTCGCGCCGCTCATGAGGCCAAGATAGACATCGTGTCGCACCCACCGGGGGATTAGATGATCATGCGCCGGATCGACCGGATCCTTGCAGAGTTCCGGCATGAGGAGGGGAATCCTTTGTCGATTGTCATTGGCCTTGGCGAGTTGCTCGATGGCGAGGACTTCCTGTTCCACCGACCAACGGACCCAGATTCGGCTATCCTGATAGCCGGCGAGATTGACGTAGGCACCTTTGCCAATGACATCGAGGTATTGTCCGGTCTTCGCGAGCGATTCGGCATTTCGGAAATTGGGCTCGTACATCCAGATGGGGCGCTTGAGTGGATCAGCGGCGCGGATGGCTTCGCTGGCAGCCTTGAGGTAGGCCATCTCGTTCTTACGCCAATACCGAATTTCTTCGGGCCCCAGGTACCACCAGCAGATGGACTTCCGGTCCACGACTCTCGTCACCTGCTCGGTGATCTGTCGGCGGATCTCGTCGGCATTCAACGTCAAGGGCTTGTCCGGTGCCTTGGCGTGGAAGTTCATCTTGATGCCGATCTTGTAAGGGAAACTCAGTCCGGCCTTTTCGGCCGCCGCGAGGGCGGGTGCCTGGTCAGCGGCATAACTTGGACCGGCCACGCTGAACCCGAAATGGGCATCACGCATCGGCACTCCGGAGAATCCCATGAACGGAAACAGTTTACCCTGCGGATAGACCCTGTCCTTGGCCGGTGCTCCCATGGCGCCAATCGCAACCAAAGTAATCGCCGCGATCAAGACGTTGGCGTGCTTCATTGGTGGGGAAGCTAACCCTTGCCGGAGCGAGATACAGTCCGAATTGACCGTTCTGCCTGTCGGTTTTCGATCACGCCAAACCCCGGAGGACATCTAGCCGATTGCTGGATGGGGCAGCCTCCAGGAAATCTGGGATCGTGCGCTCCGTTCTCCGAGGCCTCGAGAGAAACTCCGTTCCCCCAATCTTGTTTCGCCGCTGTCATTCGCCAAAGCGCTTTGAGATCCAGGCTTCGTAGGCAAGCCACTCCTCATCGGCGTAATCGGCAGGATTTGTTTCGTGCCAGATGATGCGTTTCTTGGTTATGGCGTGCGAATTGATCCTAACGTCTCGCTTCGTTGTTCATCGCCGATCCCATCGATATATAGTTCAACCTTCCCGCAATTCGTGCAGAAGTAGACGTCATAGGCTTCACGCCCCACGAACAGCTCCGCTAGATCCCCAGAACGCCAAGCCGCGTTCCCTCGTGAAATCTCTTGGTGCCAGCATACTTCATCTCACTATCACATCGGAGGCAGCTCATCGATTTCTCCAGATGATTCCGTCGCTCCTCAACTTCCGATTCGAGTAGATTTTTGCTGGCTGAACACTTCCAGCAGTTGTCCCAGCTATCGTCTTCGATAACGGCTTCGCATACTTTGCAGTTCCACATAGAATTGAATCTTGAGCCTAGCGTGAGAAGCGAGATGCCGCTGACCGTCAGTGTTTCTCCGAGGGGTGCAAAGCTACTCGATCGGAAGTCATCTTTCAACACTCCGACGGGTCAGCGGTTGTGTCTGCTGCTTGGGTGACCAAAGCTACGGAGGCTCTTGTGACATGTGAATCGCCCTGCAGCCCGGTCCTTCCGGCATCCTGCCGGGAGTTCCAACTGCAACAATCGCACCAGAGTGGTGGAACACCTGCAGGACTTGATCTCATCAACACGAGCCATGCGCAATTGCTCCCGGCAGGATGCCGGAAGGACGGGGCTCCAGCGCGATCCACACGTCACTTAAAACCTCGGTTCCGAAAGCACCCCATTGGACTGGACGCCACCGTGCAGTCGGCATCTTGCCGGCAGAATCAGGAAGGTGCGTCATAGCCTCAGTGCGCCCGGTTCTGTTCGTTGCCATCACGTTCTGGTGGCGTTGGCGTTTGGATCGACGCGAGTCCGCGGGCCGTTGAGCAGGCGGCCGATCCATGTGTAGCGCACCATGTAATCGTAGGTGACGAGGAGGAAGCCGCTGATGCCGAACACCAGGATCGCGCATTTGGCGAGCGCAGGCAGTTGCCAATCGCGCATCAGCGCCTGGCCGGCGACGACCATGGGGAGGTGCATGATGTAAAGCCAATAGGATGAATCGGAAAGATACCGGATCTTCGGATTCTCGGTATTGAGCAACTGCCGAAACAGGCCGATGAAAGCGCAGCACATGAACCACGCGTAGGCGACCTGCACAAACGCAGAGAAGGCGGGCGCCGATTCGCCGAGATTCAGTTTATCGGCCAATCCGAGGTGGCCTTCCGTGAGATCGAAGCCGAGGGGAAACAGGACCCCCAAGGACACGATC
>JBMYQZ010000598.1:0-3826 GCA_049601855.1 Limisphaerales bacterium
CCATTCGCGAGATCCAAGAGAAGAACGATCGTGGTCTAGCCGTTGAGACCATGTCCAAGGGCGCCCCGGAGGTGGTCGCAAAGTTGGCTTCAGCCGGAAAAATTCACGGCCTCGTCTCTCTCGGAGGCAGCGGCGGCACGGCGATCTGCACGGCCGCCATGCGCGCACTGCCGATCGGGTTCCCGAAAGTGATGGTATCCACGATGGCTGCCGGAAATATTGCCCACTACGTCGGTGACAAGGACATCGTCATGATCCCCAGCATCGTCGATGTCGCCGGCATCAATCGCATCTCCCGAAAGATTCTCACCCAGGCGGCTGGTGCCATCGCGGGCATGGTCTCGATGCCGGCGACCACATCAGAGGACAAACCGTTGATCGCGGCCAGCATGTTTGGAAACACGACCGATTGCGTGAATCGCGCGCAGAAGATTCTCAAGGAAGCCGGTTACGAAGTCCTCGTCTTCCATGCCACCGGTGCCGGTGGCAAGACCATGGAGTCCCTCATCGAATCCGGCATGATTGCCGGCGTTCTGGATGTCACCACGACTGAATGGGCCGATGAATATGTCGGCGGAGTATTGAATGCCGGCCCCACACGATTGGAGGCGGCGGCCCGCCACGGCGTTCCTGCGATCGTCGCACCGGGTTGTCTCGACATGGTCAATTTCGGCCCACCCGATACCGTTCCGCGAGAGTTCGGCCATCGAAACTTCTACCAGCACAACCCGCAGGTCACCTTGATGCGAACGAACGCTGAGGAATGCGCCGAAATTGCCAAGATCATCGCTGAGAAGATCAACCTGTCCTCTGCTCCGGTCACCTTCATGATCCCGAATCGCGCCATCAGCGTCATCAGTGCACCGGACCAGAAGTTCAACGACCCCATTGCGGACAAGGTCTTGTTCCAAGCCGTGCGCGCCTACCTCCGAGACGACATTCCCGTGCGGGAATTGGATCATCAGATCAATGATCAGACTTTCGCTGAAGCCTGCGCCGAGGAACTGATCGCCAACATCGAAAAAGCCAAAGCCTGACGCCTACCAGACGACGCTCAGCACTGCTTCGATCAACCGGCCCATGAAGAGGTCCGGAAAGCAGCCGAGGACAACAACGCTGGCGGCCAGAATCGCGATCATGGACTGGCCCACGAAGCCTGACTTGATTCGCAATACCGCGCCTTCCTTCTCCAGAACAAACGCGTACTTCAGCAGGCGCAGGTAGTAGTAGAGCGACACCGCACTCATCAGAATACCGATCACCACCACGCCGATGAGTTGCAGATTGTTCCGGTCGCTCAACAAGGCGGCCGTAAACAGGTAGAACTTCCCGAAGAAGCCGGCCAACGGCGGTATGCCCGCCAGCGAGAGGACGAAGACAAACAACGAACCCGCCAACAGCGGAGAACGCTTAGACAGCCCACGGAAATCCTCTAAGGTCAGATCGGGGCCTTTCCCCTGCAACGCGCCAATCACGGCAAACAGCCCGATGGTTGTCAGCGCGTAGGTGACGACGTAATAGATCACCGACGCGTAGGCGTCCACCGGCGTGCCCAATAAACCAACCAGCAGGTAACCGGCGTGAGCGACGGCCGAGTAAGCCACCAGGCGTCGCACGCTGGTCTGAGCCAAGGCCGCAACATTGCCGGCCACCATGGACAACACCGCCATTAATACCAGCATCGGCCCCCAAACCAATGCCCCGGGTCCCCACGCAAAGTCCCCGAGGCCGATGAACAATATTTTCGCCAAGGCATACACGCTGCCGATCTTGGACACCGACCCGATCCACATCGCACTCGGCACGGGCGCCGCTTGGTAGACATCCGGCGCCCAGAAATGAAACGGCACGGCCGCCAGTTTGAAGCCAAAGCCGATCACGATCATGATGATCGCCACCTCGAGCAGCGGTTGCGCTTCCTTCGCCGCAAGAGCACCGGCGATACGAGGAAGATCCAGACTGCCTGCCATCCCATAGAGATAGCTCATGCCGAACAACAGAAACGCCGCGGACATCCCGCCAAAGAGGAAATACTTCATCCCGGCCTCGGCCGACGCCTTGCTGCGGTCATCATAGGCCGCGAGGATGTAGAGACTCAGACTGGTCAGTTCCAAGCCAATGAAAATGAGCAGGAGATTCTCCGTCCCTGCCAAGAGCAACATCCCGATCGTGGCCAGGATTGTCAGAGCGTAGAATTCACCCACATCCCGTGTGAATCGCACCTCCATCGCCAGCAGACCGGTGATCAACGAAACGAACAGGATGCATTTCTTCACGAGCAGGTTGAGCGAGTTCTGAACCAACATTCCTTCGCTGAAGGTCGCCGGCTCAATGAAGAATTGCAGGTGGATCATCGCCCCGAGGCAACCGACGGCCAATAGCCCTCCAGACACCATGCATCGATAGATCCGTGGCGTATCTTTCAGCACCTTCAGATCCACCAACAGGATCACCAACGCGGTCACCGTGAGAATCACCTCCGGGCCCAATGATCGAAAAAGCAGTCCGTAATCCATCACCAACCCGCCACCTTTCCAAGCCCCTCAAACATCGGTGTTTGAAACGCGGGGGTGATCCAATCCAGCAGGACCCGCGGATAGAGCCCAACCATCAGACTGGTCAGCAGGAGCATCCATGCACCAATCTTCTCTGGTAGTGTAATCGGAGGCAATGCCTCCCCCTCGGTCACCGATCCGTCTTCGTCGTTGTAGAAGGCAACTTGGATCGTCTTCAGCGTATAAGTCACGCCGATCACGACCCCGGCTCCCGCAATGATCCCAAGGAGCGGATACGAATGCCACGCCCCGATAAGCACCATCACTTCCGCCACAAATCCGCTGAAGCCGGGCAAGCCCATGGATGCCAGACCGGCCACCGTGAAGATGATCGCCGCAAAGGGAAGTTTCGCCCGCAGCCCCATCGTCCGTAATTCCTCCAGCGATCGGGTATGGGTCCGGTCATAGATCATGCGTCCCACGACCGCGAATAGCAGTCCCGCAATGATGCCGTGGCTGAACATCTGCAGCACCGCCCCGCTCAAGCCGACCAGGTCCAAGGTCGCCAGGCCCAACAACACAAAGCCCATGTGGCTCACACTGGAATAACCGATCACAAACTTAAAATCCTTCTGCGTCCAGGCGACCATGGCTCCGTAGACGATCCCGATCACTGCCAACACCGCAATGAAATCACGCCAATACAACATGCCATCCGGGAACAAGGTCATGGAGACCCGCAAGGCTCCATAGGCGCCCAACTTCATCACCACACCGGCAAGCAGCATGGAGGTAGCCGTCGGGGCCGCCACGTGACCGGTAGGCGCCCAAGTGTGAAACGGCCACATGCCCGCCAGCACGGCAAAGCCGACGAACACCATCGGAAACACCCAGTACTGAACCGTCGCGGAGAAATCCGCCTGCGCCAATGTCTGCAGATCAAACGTACCGCTTCCGGCTGCCACGTAGGCAACGATGATCCCCACCAACACCAAGGCGCTGCTGGCGAAGGAATACAGCACCAACTTCATCGCGCCGTATTCCTTCCGCGTGGAACCCCAGATCGCGATGAGGAAATATTTCGGCACGATGGCGATTTCGTAGAAGACGAAGAGCAGGAACAAATCCGCGCTCAGAAACACGCCGTAAACGCCGCCGATCAAAATCAGGTAAAACGCGAAGTATTCCCGGATGCGATGCTCGATGTTCCACGAAAACAAGACGCCGGCGATGGCAGCCAAACCGGTCAACAGCACCATCGTCACACTGATGCCATCAACCGCCAGTGAGTAGTCGATTCCCAACGCCCCAATCCAACTGACCCGGACCAG
>JBMYQZ010000599.1:0-3824 GCA_049601855.1 Limisphaerales bacterium
AAGAACAGCTCAACGAATCACTCAAACGCCAACAGGGGCCGCTCGAACAACGTATCGAGGAACTCTCCACGCTGATTGAGCGTCGGAAGAGTGTTATCGGCAGCTTTCTCAGTCGGAAGACGGAGGCGGAGAACGAGATCGAAAACGCCCGTCACGAGATCGAGCGAGTCGGTCACGATCGCACGCAGATCGGGATCCAGATCGGAGAACTTGCCGGCCGTCGCGAGAGCATGGAGAAGCAGATCATCGATCGCGAAAGCGGGCTGCGCGGTCATCGCAATCGATTGAATGAACTGCAGGAGAAGCGCAGTGCTCTTGACGTTGAATTGGCGCAGAAGGAGATGTCCGTCGAAAACCTGCGCGAGAAGATCGAGCAGAAATACCAGATCCGCCTGGAAGACATCGAGAGCGAATGCATCACGATTACCTACGCCGAGAGCGGGCCCGCCGAAGTCGAGACGGTCAGCCCTGAAGAAATGGATGATGCCGGCGGCACGGATTGGGATGCGGTCGCTGAACAGGTCGAGGAACTCCAGACCAAGATAGACCAAATGGGGCCGGTCAACCTTGTGGCGATCGAGGAATACGAAGAGACCGAGCAACGTCACGCGTTCCTTACCGAGCAGCACGAGGATCTCGTGAAGGCGAAGGACGAACTGCTCGAAGTCATTGATCGGATTAACAAGCAGACGAAGGAGATGTTCACCAAGACCTTCGAAGCGGTGCGCGAGAATTTCCGGGACATGTTCAGCGAGATCTTTGGCGGCGGCAAAGCCGACCTCGTGCTCGTGGGTGACGAAGACGTGGTGGAAAAGGGTGTCGATATTGTGGCCCGTCCTCCCGGCAAGAAGCTGCAAAGCATCTCACTCCTGTCCGGTGGCGAGCAGACGATGACCGCCGTCGCCTTGCTCTTCGCGATCTACCAGGTCAAGCCGAGCCCATTTGCCGTCCTCGATGAATTGGATGCTCCGCTCGACGAATCCAACATCAATCGCTTTCTGAAGATCGTGCAGCGCTTTCTCGATCGATCACAGTTTATCATCATTACGCACAGCAAACGCACGATTGGTGTCTGTGATGTGCTCTACGGCGTGACGATGCAGGAGCACGGCGTCAGCAAAGTCGTGAGCGTGAAGTTCCACAAGGACCAGAAGAAGGAAGGCATCGAGCAGCCGAAGGGCCGGGCCTTGGTCCCGCCGCCGAGTTCGGGAACGGTGAACGAAGAGGAAGACACCCCGCACTCGAAGGAAGAGACATTGGAGATCGCGACGACGGGTTAGTCGTATTGTGAAGATCGGTCGGATCCGACCAAACGGGCTGACAGTCTGATTCTTGGCTACTGCTCTGGCCGCGACATCTTGAAGGTTCCGTGGTCGATGGAGCAGTTATAGGTGGAGAAGAAATCCTTCGTCGTCATCTTGCCCTTGTAGGTGTAGATGCCGCCGTAAGCTTTGCCGAGATCGGCTTCCCCGGTGAAGGTGTAGTTTGTGCCCTCTTGTTTGACGGTCAGGTCAACCGTCTGACCGAAAGTGAGAATACGCATGTAAGTGGCATGGAAACGGGCGTTGTAGGTGTCCGCGTCCAGCTTGGTGATGATGGCGCGAAGTCCTCCGTTGTGTCCGTTGTGATCGCTGAGCCAGGTGCCTTTCCAAGTGCCTTCGATGCTGTCTGTCTTGAGTGGTTCGGCGGAGGCATTCTTCCAGTCGCGATTGAAACCGGAGCAGCCGGTCAAGAGAACCAAGGCACAGGCAGTCGCGATCATGGTGCGGAGGTTTTTCAATTTGCGGGACATGGAAGCAAGGACGTGCCGGCGGCGGAGCTTATTCCAAGAAACCATACTCAGAAGCGCCCGTTGAGGGCCAGCGCCACCGCGTGGAGATCGAAGAGATTGTGGCGTTCGAAGCGGTAGCCAGGGATGAGTGCCCAGCGATTGTTGAGTCCCAGACGGAGTTCGATGCCGACGCTTTGGAAGTCCTTTTCCCCAATGAGGCCACGGATCAGCGCCCCCGCATTTTCGTCGCCGCGGGCGTAGTGGATCTTTGCGTGGGAGTTCGCAGCCACTCGATAGGCGAGGTCGAAATAGCCAGAGAATCCGGTGTCGCTGCGGGCGCCGTTGGGATTGGAATGGGTGACGTAGAGTCGGACTGTGGAGGAAAACTTTTGGTTCCATTTCCACGTGACCGATGGGATGGCTTGGTAGACCGGGTTGTCGGCGAAACGCAGATAGCGGTGTTCGGCTCGCCAGGTCCAGCGATCGTTTTGCAGGAACACAGCTTCGAAGGCGGCGCGCCAGCGGGGGATGAAATCGCCAAACAAGCCCCCCCCTCCACGTCCGCCGAGCAGCCAGCGATTGCTGACGGGAAAGAGCGCTCCCGCTTCGATTTGATGGGCATTGTCGTCGAAGCGTTCGTAGTGGCGTTGGTCAAAGGTGAAGGTCTGGCCGCGTTCGTTGCGGTAGAAACCGGCGATGAACGCCTCGTGCCAGTCGGGAAAGTTACCGCCCAGAACGGTGGTCGGCTTCAGGCTGGAATATTCGTAGCCGGTCGTGACGTTGAGAGACCGGGGGGCCTCCGAGCGCATACGGCGGCGGACTTCGTGTCTCGCGGCAACGTCCAAAGTGGGGGTGGGAGCCCGGGGTACGGCGGCGGTGGCTTCGACCACGCTCACGTTCTGGGCATCGCGCAGCAGGGAAAGAGCTTGGGTGTTCAGTTCCGGCGCCATGGGATCGAGGATGCTGCGGAGCTGGTCCTCGTTTACTCCGTTGCCCTGCGCGAACGACCACTTGTTGATCCAGAGGGCGGTGAAAGGATCGTTGGGTTGGACACTGCGGTATTGGTCGAGAGTGGATTGAAAAAGGGCCTCGTCCTTTTGTGCCAGCGCAAGTTTCAATTTCTCGCGAAAGACATCGGCGGATCCCGGGGCGACGCTGTGGGCGGTTTCCAAGGCCTGCCAGGCGCGTTGGTGTTGGCCTTGAAAGCGAGACATCTCGGCGACACCGATCCAGCCGTTGATGGATTCCGGATTCGCTTGGACAACGGTCTGGAAGAGGTCCAAGGCCTGCGCATGACGTGCCCGCGTGCGAACGACCCGCGCGTGTCCAAGATATGCCTCTTCGCGTTCGGGAGACATGCGGGCGGCGCGTTCGTAATGGTTGATGGCCTCCAAGTCGTGTCTGGTCTCGGCCAAAAGGTCGCCGGCCGTGATGTAGGCGTTGTAGAGATCGGGATGCGTGGAAACGATGTGGTTGGCAGCCTGCGGGGCGAAGGATTTGCCTTGTTGATTGACGGACTGCTTGGCGTGGAATCCGGTCTGGCGAATCTGCAGATCGGCATCCTCGGTGGAACGGGAGGCGTAACCCATGCCGTCGGTGTGCATGCCGATGTTGCCGAGCATGTCGGCAATCAGAATGCCGAGCATGGGATCCTGGTGTCCAGTGGCGCGATCAAGATCCATGGCTTGGCGATAGGCCTCGCTGGCCCGGCCTTGCTCGGCGATGACACGCAGATAGGCGATGCGCGGCGTCAGGTCTTCCGCCTTGGACAAGGCGATCGCATGCGTAAGAACGGTTTCGGATTCACGCCAATTGCTCTGCCAGAAAAGTGAGCGTCCGTAACCGGTGAGGGCTTCGGCGTGTTTCGGATGATCGCGAAGTATGGCGCGATAACGATTGGCGGCCGTGTAGTGACGGGCGAGCCAACTGAGATAACGCGCCTCTTGAATTTTCAATTCCACATCCTTCGGCTTCTGGCTTTGCTGGGCGCGGTTCTCGGCGAGCAGCACAGCCACACGTCCGCCGGCGCCGGACAACGATGCTGGCAGGGGGA
>JBMYQZ010000600.1:0-3791 GCA_049601855.1 Limisphaerales bacterium
CCTCTGTGAACTTTCGTTCCTTGGTGTCGAAGTGACCCAGAATGATTCGCTTGGAGGCATTCAGTCCATCGGTGGGAAGGTGACTGCGGGAATCCTTACCCCAACGTTTACGTCCGCGTTCGCCGGTGATCCAGAATCCGGTCTGGTCTTTGTCCGTACATATGGATACCCGGGCTTCGTATTCCGGACTACTGGTGAGTTGCTGTTCCTGGACCCGACCAGTCGTCGAGACGTGAGCAAGGAAGAGGTTAAACTCACCGCCGCGGGAGGAATCGAAGGCGATCCAAGCTCCGTCGGTTTTGGTGAAGGCAATCTGTGGCTCCCAATTGCCGCCGACGGGACGACTGACGGAAATCTCTTTCGACCAATCGCCTTTCTTAGGGTCGATCCAACGGCAGAAGATATCCGCCTGACCGCGCCGCAGTGATTGCCAGGTGACCCATACGCGTCCTGTGGCGTCGACCCCGCAATCGGCAAAGGTCTCACTGCCGATGGATGCGGCGATGACCTTTGGATGGCCAACCGGCTTGCCGGCTTGGAATCGGTTGCCGTAGAGCTTGATCAATCCCCGTTGGCAGGACTGCCCCCAGAAGCACCAGAGATCTCCGTCCTGGTCGGCTGTAAGAGTCGGATTATGAATCACCCCCGCTCGGTTGATGGCGGAAACGACAGAAATCGAGTCGCCCTTGGGCGTGCCGATTCGCAGGCGATCTTGCTCGCCATCAAACTCAACAAAGGTGGTCCAGACTCGATTCTCCGAATCAACAGCAAATGTCGGAAAATCCTGCTGCAGCTTCGCGTCGGCTAGTGACCAAGTCTGGGAGAAAGGAGTCGGAGGAGGCGTCGGTTTCTTTTTTGGGGCAGCCGTGACGGAAAGCGAAATGGCCAACAGCACACTCAGCAGGGCGAATGACTTGAGGTTCATGCGTCGGTTATAGCCGCGCGGTGGCCGTTGCGTAAGGATTTCGTTCGGGTCGGCCAGAATATGGATATTTCAGATTTTCAACAACGCGGCCAAACAGACGGGTTAAAAACCAACATGAACGACAATCCCGATACCCAGAGATTTGTGGCTCGCAAATACCGAAATGGCCTGAAGATAGTCCGCATAATCAAAGAATCTTCGTTTACTCTGGCGCTGACTCCTCCGCCCGAGCAATCGACGTCCAATGACACGGTCGTCATGAAGCCAGCATTGGCAGCGGCGATACATCCGTTCTTTGAGTGAAAAACGTGGCAACTGATGCTATGAACAATCGGCCACGGTGAACTGCCGACGCATGGCTGAAGAATCGACAACCGACGACAATGGCAAATCTCCACACGCGTTTGTCACCACCCAATGGACGCAGTTGCGAAATGCCGCCAACAGCCAGGCTGAAAACTACGAAACGGCCCTCAATCGGCTGTGTGAGGAGTATTGGTATCCGCTCTATGCCTACGTCAGAAGGTCACGCCGTGACGTGGAGGAAGCACAAGATTTGACCCAAGGATTCTTTGAATTCCTGTTGTCCAAGAACGCCTTCAAGCAGGTGGATCAGAAACGGGGGCGCTTTCGGACCTTTCTGCTTTGTTCGCTGCGGAACTTTCTCAACCAACAGCATCGCGACGCGAATCGACTGAAGCGCGGGGGCGGGCAGTTGAAAGTGCCTCTGGAGTGGGAAGATGCCGAAGGACGTTACTCGAACGAACCACCGGATGAAGACTCGCCGGATCGCATGTTTGATCGTTCCTGGGCGCAGACCTTGGTCCAGATCGTGACGAAACGACTGCGGCTCGAGTATGAAAAGGACGGTGAACAAGATCGGTTTGAAGCTCTGCGATTCACGATTGATGATCCAGGGACCACAAATTACGGCGAAGCCGCGAAGCAGTTGGGATTAACGGAGACTGGTGCAAGGACGGCAGCGCGGAAATTACGACTACGGTTTCGTGATTTGTTGGTGGAGACGATTTCTGATCAGGTGGAGGATCCTGAAGATGTGGATCAGGAGATCCGGCATCTGATGGCGGCCTTGGGGTGAATTCTCAACAACGCCTCGTTGTAATTAGCTTAGAAGGAGGAGGCGGAGAACGAATCCAGTCTGCGTCGAACCGCCGAAGCCAACGAACAACTGGCGGATACCGCCAAACAAGCCGCGCAAAATTCCGCGCAACTGTTGTCGGACAATGTCCTGCGCCTGGGCATTGAAAAGGCCCAGGAGCTTCTCAAGGAAGACCGAGTCGACGCCGGAGTGGCCAGCCTCGCGGCTTTGGTGCGGGAATATCCGGAGTCCGGGGTGGTTCAAAGCCGATTGATCGGCGCACTGACCCAACGCAACCCCCGTTTGCCGAAATGGATCTTCGATTTGCCGGAGAACCAGATTCGTGGAGCTGTCATCAGCCCGGACGGGAAGCGAATGGTCGTTGCCCGTATTCGCGGGGTGTTCGAAATGTTCGATATCGAGAGCGGCCAAAGTCTGGCCGTCTATGATCGGGCGGCATCGTTCTGTGCCGACCTGACTTACGGCCCGCGAGGTGAATGGGTCATTGCGTTGACCTGCGGGCGCGTTCGCGGAGCCCGCGAGAGAATGTCTGAGACCAGCCAATTCAAGGCTCGCATCCTGATTCTCAGCGCAATGGATCTGACGGAAGTCATGAACCCGATCGAGACTGACGGCGTGGGCAGAGTCGCCCGAATTTCACCCGACCGGACGAGACTCGCGGCATCGATCAGCGGGACGAAAATCTGGTCGATTCCCGATGGCAAACTGCTGATGAGGCGCCGACGAGAGGGATTGAATTTCATCAAGTGGAGCCCCGACTCCAAGAAGTTTGCCGCCATCAATTCCGAACAAAGGGGATACATCATCGATCGTGACGGTCGACAACCGGCCGGCATCGCAATCGGGAAGGAATCGAAGGCAATCAACAAAAACGCGATGACCGGCATGGGTCTGCGTTTTTGGCATGTCGACCGCGCCGGGTGGGCGTATGCACGACAGAGTGCTGAACGAGTGGCGCTTTTGGGTCCGGGCGGGACGCTGGACTTCTGGCGGAGTGATACCGGGCAAAGGCACGCGTCCAGCAGTTCTCGGTCCGAGATACTGAGCTTTGCCAGCACCGGGCCATTGATTGCAGTGGGAGAGCGCAACGGAGAAATCAACCTCCGACGGATGTCCGAAGTACACCGTTCCCGGTTGCTCGCCCGACTCAGTGGACCGGTTGGGGAACTGCAGTTCACACCAGACGGATCGCGGTTGCTAGCTTCGATGCGCGATAAAACCGGTGGAATCGCCGATCTCATCGATATGGAAAACGGACGGGTCCTCGGTGCCGGATTTCGTTGGCACGGAATGCTGGTGCGCAATCGCGAACTGACCCGGGCCGCGACACTGTTGGATAACCGGAAGTTTGGCGTGTTCGATCTGACCCAAGAACTCCCGCCACAAAAGGAACAGATCATTCGCTCCAAGTTCACCGTCACAGATTGGTTTATCTCACCAAACGAAAAACAATTCGCGGCGCTTCTGGACTCGGGCGATCGTGCCGCCTGGATCTTCGATCGATCATCGAAGAAGGAAACAACCAGAATCGACAAGGCCCGCAAGGTCATCTTCCATCCGGACGGGAAACTCGCCCTGCTGCCCCAAAATAAGCAAGCCGTGCTGTTGAACAAGGGCGAGATAACCCAATTGGAAAACGTCACCGCAAAGTATCGAGATTTTGGAACGGCTGACAGTGCCTTCGTGCGAGTCCGGCGAGCCGGACATGACCATTTGCAACTGGTCGTCGGTGACGAAACCATCCGC
>JBMYQZ010000601.1:0-3788 GCA_049601855.1 Limisphaerales bacterium
CCGAACCCTACGACAAATCGGCCGGGCAGTCTTTGGCGCTGCGCGGTTCGGACAATCAGCGGGCGTGGTTGCTCACGCCCTTGGCGCGGGAACGGTATTCCGAACGCTTGGACCAAGCCAAATGGTCGGCGGAGAGAAAGCTCGATTTTTTCGCGGATGAAAACGAAATCTGGATGGCGGGCATTCCCCGACCCGGAGACATGGGACGACTGCGGCGAAAACTGGAAGCCATGGGGTATTCCTGTGTCACGTCCGATCAGTCTCCGCCGGTCAGGGCCTAAAAGTAACACATAACGCGCGATGATTTGTCCCGAGTGTGACGCGGAAAACATCGAGGGGGCCGAGACCTGTAGCGGCTGTGGAGGGCCCTTGGCGACGACGCCGGAGGAAGGGAGCCCGGAATCCCCGGGCGCAACGGCGACACCAACCGCCGATTCGTTCGCCAATGGCGGTGACGTCGTAGCCCCTGAACCCGAGCAGGTTCAGGTCGTTTCACCTCCTGTCGCGAGCACTCTCTCCATAGCTCCCACACACAACGTCAAAGTCTGTCCCACTTGTGGTGCCCGCAATAGCGAAACCCTGAGCTTGTGCACTCGCTGCAACGACGTTCTGACGGACGTGGCCGCCGCCCCGCCAGCCGCGAAGGAAGAATCTCACGGGGCCGCGGCCGCCACGGTATCAACGGAACCCCGGGCCGTGAAAATCTGCCCGGATTGCGACCAAGAGAACCCCGAATCGGCGGCGCTCTGCGTCAACGTCCAGTGTGCTGGCACTTTGGTGAATGTCGCCACGGTTTTCATCGATCCGAAAACGGCAACACCTGAAGTCCAGCCTTCGAGCGGGGCGACCACCTGCCCGCACTGCGGCAAGGCGATCCACGTTTCGGAATTCGAATTCACCTGCCCCGAGTGCTACGAGACGCTTGCATCCGACGGTCCACAAGAAGGGCCCACCGAATCGTGCCCCGGTTGCCAACAGTCAATTGCCCAGGATGCTGAGCGATGTGAAGAGTGCGGGTGGTTGAGGAATTTTGTCCCTGAAAAGGGAATGAACTTTCTGGGTCTGGATTACATCCTCATTGAGCGCGTTCCCAAGATTTCCACTGAAGGGGAACTTTGGCTGGCGGAGAGCCCGAACCCGGAAGCGGAAGGGAAGCGGGTTATTGTAAAACTTTACAATCAAGGAATTCATCCGGAGGGAGACATCGTTGAACGCTTGCAGCAGGTTGACCATGACCACGTCGTCAAGGTCCACCGATCAAACCGTCTTCCCGACGGCCGCTCCTTCCAAATTCTGGAGTATATCCAGCACGGCACGCTCAACGAAATTTGGGGCGATTGCCGCTGGCCGCTGAGTTCCGCTGATGACGAGGCGCCTGAAATCAAGGCGAAGCGGATCAAGTTGGTCCGCGAGCTTTGGAAGGCGATCCAAGGGATCCAGGAAATGGATCTGGTGCACGGTGATATCAAGCCGGAGAATGTCATGAGTCGTGACACCGATTGGGATCTCGTGCTGACGGATTTCGGTTTGTCGAGTGTCGTGGAGATGAGTCTCCACACCGCCAGCAAAGGGCAGACCCAAGCCTACAGTTCTCCGGAAGCGCTATCGGGCATCGTCCACAAGGCCAACGATTGGTGGAGCATGGGGATTGTTCTGTTGGAGATGCTCCGCGGCGAACACCCTCTCTTGCTCTACATTTCGAAGAGCAGCCAGCACCGGGGCGAATTGGTCAAGCAGCTCCACGAGCACGGCATCGAAGTGCCCAGCGACGTGGATCGCGATTGGGAACCCTTGATCAAAGGCCTGTTGACCTACAACTCAGAAAAGCGCTGGGGCGCCGAGGAGGTCGGACGTTGGCTGGATGGCGACCGCGAAATGCCCGTGCACTACCAGGCCGGTTACGGGCGCGCGGTGAAGCCCATTCGATTCGGCGATCACGACTATTATAGTCCCGCTCAACTCGCGCGAGCGATGGCGGAGCGGTGGGGCGACGGTTTGGTTCTCCATCAAAGCGGACAGTTGCTCGACTGGGTGCTGCAGGATCTGGAAAACCGGCACATGGCCGCGCGGCTGCAAACAGTGCCCAACAAGATCAAGATCGAAACCTCTTCGGGGCACAATGATCTGCTGGATGACCTGAGATACAGCGCGGTTCTCCTCGCGTTGGAACCGAAACTGCCCGTCATGCATCGGGGCGCCGGATCCGTCGGCGAGGAAATCACCGAGCGATGGTTGGAACGTCATGATCGACACATTGTGGATGCCGTGCTGGATAGCGGGTTGCCACAGGTCTGCGAGGACTGGAGCGGCGCCAGTTGGCTGAAGAAGGCGAAGGAACGGCGCGACAAAGTCCGCCCTTTCCTGCGCCAGGCCAAGGACGCCGGGATCGAATTTCACGAACCGGGCGTTCAAGCCGTCGTGTTTTCCGACCTCGACCGGGTCTTGGAACAGAGTCAGACCATTCGCAGGCGATTCTCGGCGGTCCGCGAAAGTCATCCGCGACTTGATGAAAAGGAGGCCGATTTGACTCCGCTTCAGCGGAAGAAAATCCGCAAAAAGCGCGGCGAAATCCTCACTGAACTCCTCCAGACAGAAAGCTTGGAGATTCATCACGCCGTCTTGCTTCGGCTGATGGCGACCGCGGGAACGGATTTGTTTCTGATCACCTGGCAAGAGCATTACTTTATCCTCGATGACTCGATCGAAAAACAGTTCAACGCCCTTCAAACGGAACTCGAGTCCTTCACTCCCGAGTCCGCCGAATACGGCCCCGCGCAAAAGCGGATCGCCGCCCTGCGCGAACTTCTCCGCGACGCCGGCGAGCAGGTCGGGCGACTGCGTGAAGCGGCCAACGAATCCGAGCGTGATCGTTTTTTTCCTTCTGCCGACGTGCTCGCTGCCGCGATCGAAGCACGGGAAACCGTGGAAGTCTCGCTGGCAACCGGATTGATCAATCGAATTGGCAAGGTGGTCACCAAGCCCGACCTATCGCGAACGGTGATCGAGCAATGTGAAAAGGAACTGGATGACGTGGCCGCGCTTCTCGCGGGCATCGAAGCGCCCGGCGACAGCGGTGTCCAGGATCCGACGGCGGCACGCAAGAGCAAGCGCTTGGAGGAGGTCGAGGAGCGACTCGGGGAGGCCCGTGACAGCGTACAAATAGTATTGGATCAATGGACGCTCCTTAAACGACTCGAAACGGACATTCCCAAACGGCGCGACTCAATTGCGACCAAGGGCGACGATTCAGGATACGATCTTTCCGAGGATGAAATCTGGTCCGTCCGCACCGGCCTGAGCGAACGACCTTTCTCGGATATCGACTGGTCCGTGCTCACCCCCCTGCCTCGTCCCAGCCAATTCAGCGCCGAACTGGTTGTCGCCGAAGACGATCCCGGCATGGGCAAGGGAATTCAAAGCGCCCCGGACAACCGCGCCTTCGCGCATGTGAACCTGAAGGTGGTGGAGCCGTTCCAAGGTCCCGAGCTGGCGTTCCACCCCGAACTGGGATCCTCCGGCTGGCCCGCGGATCCGGCCGATTCACGCGCGCAATCACCCTCCTGGCAGGACCTCAAGGACAAGGTGCTGGAAACCGGCTCCAACCGGTTTCCCCATGTGGCCGTCTGGCCCTATTGGAAATCCACGCAAGACGACAAGGTCGTATGGCGGCGCGCCGCGGCGCCGTTCCACCTGAGTCTGGCTTTTTGCGAAATACGCATATCAAGGAATTGGTTGTTGGGCGGCGTGAAGATCAAATCGAAGTCGGGAGATCTCGAGGGGCCGTTCAG
>JBMYQZ010000602.1:0-220 GCA_049601855.1 Limisphaerales bacterium
CACCGACAAGGCGCAGCCACGTAGTAACCACCAGAGGCGGCAACGCTCCCCATCGAGGCAATCACGGGCTTGTTCTGGTTCTTGCGATGGAATTCCTGCACCGCCATGGCGATATCGTCCGACGCCAGCACTTCGCCGCCGGGTGAATCCACGCGCAGAATGACGGCCTTCACGTTTTCGTCCTTGCCCGCTCGTTTTAGTTTCAGCTTCACGACATCGA
>JBMYQZ010000602.1:230-3786 GCA_049601855.1 Limisphaerales bacterium
TATTAGGGCCCCCAGCGCCGGAGGAGGTAATCACGCCATTGACATCGATGATCGCGATTTTGTTTCGAGAGGTGTTGGACTCGACGATCGACTCTTCAAAATAAGTAGCCGAACCGCCGACTGACATTCCAGAGGGCAAGGTCAGTTTCGAGACATCAACCAGCATCACAAATCCCAGCATCAAAACTGCGAGGATGGCCACGATCATCCAACCTCGACCGCTCTTCCGGGGGTGTGCCCTGTGATTGGATTGCAACATCGGTGGCACCAAGTTTGGCGGCGTAATCGGCGGCGGTGTCTGGGCTGGCGGCGGTTGATTGCTGTCCATGCTGCCAAGCTAGCCAAACGACAAGATTCGCACAAGGCGGTTTCGTTACGATCACTCCCGACCGCATCAATACGATTGCCAAGCCGCGGACAGCGCGCCAATTTCTGCGCGTGCTTCGTCGCGCCACCATCCTGACGTCCTTCGTCTGCCTCGTATTGGCGGTCGGCTGCAATCAATCCCCGACCGTCACCAGTCGCACGGCGACGCCAATCCAGAAGACGGGCCAGCCCAAGTTGAAGACCATGAAGCTGTGGATGGGCACGCACGAAATCAGTGCTGAACTCGCCCTGACCGCCCAACAGAAAGCGGACGGCATGATGCACCGGACGAACATGGGCACCATGGACGGCATGCTGTTTGTGTTCAATCGATCCACGCGACAGGGCTTCTGGATGAAGAACACGATCGTGCCCCTTGATGCCGCCTACATCGATCCTGAGGGGGTCATTCGTGAAATCTACCCTTTGGAGCCACTGAATGAGACTCCGGTTGATTCCAAGTCCTCTGATATCCAGTACGTCCTCGAAATGAACCGTGACTGGTTCTCCAATCACAATGTCCGCGTCGGCATGAAGATCCGGAGCGAGAAAGGCAGTCTGCGAGACACTTTCTTCGGACGATGATTCCGCCACAAATCGCCGTAAAAGATTGCCGCTGGCGCCCCACCCCGCTTTAATCTGCACCCGTGCAGCAGCAGCAAACCCTTCGCGAAAAAGTCAGTTTCACCGGCGTCGGCCTGCATTCAGGCAATCCGGTGCACATGACTTTTTTGCCTGCTGAACCGAACACGGGCATTCGGTTTCGTCGCGTCGATCTCGACGGCCAACCCGAGATCGAGGCCGACATTGATCATGTCGTGGACACCAATCGATCCACGACCCTCGGCAAGGGCAATATCCGCCTCCACACGGTCGAACACGTTCTCGCCACCTTCAGCGGGTGTGGCGTGGACAACGCGATCGTGGAAGTCGATGCTTCTGAACCCCCGATCGCCGATGGCAGTTCGCGCCATTACCTGAAGATGATCGAAAAGGCCGGGATCCAGCCACAGGCCGAAGTCAGAGAGGCCTTCAAGATCGAGGAGGCGTTTGAAATGCAGGCCGGCGATACCGCGGTTACCGTATTTCCTCACGACCGACTCAAAATCACCTGCACCAGCGCGGGGCAGGACAGCCGCATGACCGAGTTTTTCTCGGTCGAGATCAATCCGCAGACCTGGGCGAAGGAACTCGCCCACGCCCGCACCTTCTGCTTCTACGAGGAGATCGAATACCTGTATACGAACGGACTCATTCGCGGCGGCAGTTTGGAAAACGCGGTCGTCATTCGCGATGACGCGATCCTCACGAACGAACCTCTGCGTTACTCCGAGGAGTTCGTCCGGCACAAGATCCTCGACATCCTCGGCGATATCTCACTTCTCGGTCGACCCTTCGTCGGCCATATCACCGCCGTCAAACCCAGCCACGCGGCCAATGCAGAACTCACCCGTCAACTGCAGGCCAAGATGCGCAAACCAAAAGAGAAAGTGGACACATTCTCACCTCCACCGACTTCATCGACCGGCAAATCGAAGTCGAAACCCAAGCCGAACCCCGCTGAAAAAACCAAGGTCGTGGAAGCGGGAACCGCCGGCGAAGACGAAAACCTCATCCGCGACGGCATGACGCTGGACGTTGAGCAGATCATGAAGATCCTGCCTCATCGTTATCCCTTCCTGATGGTTGACCGCGTCACCAAGATCGAGGGCAACCGCATTGTGGCCGAGAAAATGGTCACCTCGAACGAGCCGCACTTCCAGGGGCATTTCCCTGATCATCCGATCATGCCGGGAGTTCTCCAACTCGAAGCCGTCGCCCAAGTCGCCGGCATTCTCATGCTCAAGCAGGCCGAGAACTTCGGTAAACTCGCTTACTTCATGTCGGCTGAGAAAGTGAAGTGGCGCAAACCCGTGCTTCCTGGTTGCGTCCTCACGATCGAAGTCGAACTCACCAAATCTCGTCGCAACATCGGCAAGGCCACCGGCGTGTGCAGCGTCGATGGTGAAAAAGTCAGCGAAGCCGACGTGACCTTCACGTTGATCGATCGCGAATGAGCGGATTCATCCACCCCTCCGCCGTCGTCCACGAAGACGCCGGCATCGGCGACGACTGCCAGATCGGCCCCTATTGTGTCATTGGCGAACACGTGAGCCTCGGCGCCGGCTGCCGACTCCACTCCCACGTCGTTCTTGACGGGCACACCGAACTGGGCGAGCAAAACGAGATCTATCCTTTTGCCGCCCTCGGCCTGAAGACCCAGGACCTCAAATGGCAAGGTGGCACAACTTACACCAAGATCGGCAGTCACAACACCTTTCGCGAGAACGTCACGGTCCACAGCGCCACCAGCGACGGCGACGCGACCGTCATCGGCAGTCACAACAATATCCTGGCGTATTGCCACATCGCCCATGACTGCCAACTTGGTGACCACATCATCATGTCCAATGTCGGCACCCTCGCGGGTCATGTCGCGGTTGAGGATCGCGCCATCATCGGTGGTCTGGCTGCCGTCCACCAATTCTGTCGCATCGGCACGATGTCCATCATCGGTGGCTGCTCCAAGGTGGTGCAGGATGTCCCTCCTTACATGATGGCCGACGGCAATCCCGCCACCACGCGCACGATCAACAAGGTCGGGCTGCAACGAAACGACGTCTCCGGCGACGCCCAATCGACGATCAAACAGTCCTTCAAGATTCTCTTCCGCGAGGGACTCACCATCGGCAACGCCCTCGAGCGAATTGAAGCGGAACTTGCCCCCAGCGATGAACTTGCCCATCTCGTGGAATTCATCCGCGGAAGCGAACGCGGCATTGGCAAATAGCCCACAAAAGGAAACGAACCCGATTCGTTTCCTTTCGATGTTATTTCGTGTGCTTCGCCGGCAGTGAAAGGCGAAAGTAGTACGTGTGAATACAATTCCCTTGGTTTCCTCCAAACCTTCCCCTATTTCCTCCGCAGCTCTTTGATAGGATCGGCGGTTTGCCGCCGTTTCAACATTCACAGTCACCACCGGGAATCCCGTGAGAATCGGGAACGGTAGCGCCACTGTAACGGGTCACAGACCCCCATTTTGCCACTGGCACGCGAGTGCACGGGAAGGCGGGGGCGAGGAATGAAACCCGGAGTCAGGATATCGGAATGATTGTGCTCGTCGCCGCTGTGAGGTGCTTCCTCCAGCGGA
>JBMYQZ010000603.1:0-3784 GCA_049601855.1 Limisphaerales bacterium
AATGGCGGATGAATGCCGTTCAGGACAAGGGCGGCAGACAAACGCTTCATTTCCGGCCTGGTCTCGGCGTCCACGACGAGCACGGGAAAGGCGTCCGGTTCCAGATTCAATCCCCGCCGCAAGCGTTGAACGTTTTTCCGTAAACGCCGCAGCCGAAGAGTTCCCCGATCCATCAGACGCACAGATGCATCAATGCCCTTCACCAACGCCGGCGCGAGCGGCGTGCTCCCCGTAAAGGCGCCGCTGCGCTCAAGGATGTCCCGGCGCAGTCTGGCCGGCCCCAGAATCGCACCGCCGGCAACCCCAAAAGCCTTGCTGAAGGTAATCGTCTGGATCACCTGCTGCCGGCCCAGTCCCCAATGCTCCAGGCTGCCGGCGCCCCGATCGCCCAACACGCCGGCTCCGTGGCAGTCGTCCACCAGCATGATCGCATGCCGGGGCAGCACCTGCGCGTATTCGGCAAGCGGTGCCAGTTTCCCACTGGAAGCGAACACCGCGTCGGTCATCACCACGCAGGATTGATCGACCCCGGCCAACCGCCGTCGCAGATCCACCGCATCCCGATGCCGAAACCTCGTCACCCTCGCCCGCGACAACCGAGCTGCGTCAAACAGCGTGGGATGCGCCTGTTGATCGATGAAAACGCGATCCACGGTAACGGGCAATGCCTGCGCCACCACTAGGTTGGTCAGATAACCGGAAGGAACCAGCGTTGCCGTCGGTGCCTTGAAGAAGCTGGCCAACAGCGATTCCACCCGGGCGTAGAACGGGTTATTGCCGGTGGTAGACCGGGAAGCAGCAACGCCTACCGGGCCGTTCTCAAATGCCTTCGAGATGGTCTTGCGAATGGAAGGATGCCAAGACAACCGCAGATAATCACAACCGCCAAAGTAGACGAGCTTCTGGCCGCGCCAACGGACGTGCGTCTCGTCGACCGGCTCCACTTCCCCGGACGGTTCGATGGACTTCTTCATGGCTCATCATTTCTCGCCAAGACGGCCCAATTCCGCAAGGCCTTCCTCGACTTCCTCCCGCGGCAGATTCCCGGTTACGAGCTCCTCGTCGGACTTGGCCAGTTGACGATGCAGGAACGTACCGCCCAGTTCGATCGCGGGCTGCTTGTTCTCCACCAGGTCAATCAACTCGAACAACCGATCCTCCGCCTTGCCGAGTTCGTTGTGAGATTCGTAAAACTGCATCAGCCCCACGAGCGTCTTCGCAGGCAGACCTTCGAGTTGAGACAACAGGTGCTCCACTTTCGGCGCGTAATCGGGGGTGACTTCCTCGTCCGTAAACCCGCCGATCGTCAGCATCAGGTTCAACGCCTTGAGCACGTGAGCACGGTGCCTTTCGGACAACCCCTCCTTCAGGTAATTCTCGCCGGCGACGTTGAGCAACGCGACCAGCATGTAAAGCCGATCTCGACCTTCCTGTGGTGAGCGATCCTTCAACAACTTCGCGACGAGCGTGCTGTCGGCGGTTAAGCAGACTTTCTCGATTCCCAGGCCGACAAGTTCATCGCAAGTCTGAGCGATATCCTGTTTCGCCTCTTCGAATTGTTCGGCCGAGGTCTTGGAAACGATCTCGCGCAGGATCTCCCCGAACTTTTCAATCATTCGGATGATGTAATCCTGCCGGACCATTCTAAATCTTGATCATATCCGCGACCTGCGACACGTCTTTGTCACCACGACCGGAGACATTCACGATCACCAGGTCGTCCGCGCTCATCTCCGGAGCGCGCTCGATCACGCCAGCCACCGCGTGGGCCGATTCCAAGGCCGGAATGATTCCTTCGAGTCGGGCCAAAGTCTGAAACGCTTCCAACGCCTTCGCGTCCGTGGCGTAGGTGTAATCCACACGATTATGATCACGGAGCCAGGCGTGCTCCGGCCCCACCGAGGCGTAGTCCAATCCGGCCGACACGCTATGCGTCAGTTGAATCTGCCCGTTCTCGTCCTGCAGCAGGTACGAACGCGCACCTTGCAAGACACCCAGCGATCCACCTTGGAAACGCGCCGCGTGCTTGCCTTCCTCAATGCCCTCACCACCCGCTTCGACACCAAGCATTTTCACGGCATCGTCTTTCAGAAAGGGATAGAACAAACCCATCGCATTCGAACCACCGCCGACGCAGGCAATCAACAGGTTCGGCAGACGTTCTTCCTGTTCGAGCATCTGCTTGCGTGCTTCGTCACCGATCACGCGGTGGAAATTGCGAACCATTGTCGGATAGGGATGCGCACCGTAGACCGTCCCGAGGATATAATGCGTATTGCGGACATTGGTCACCCAGTCGCGCATCGCCTCGCTGATCGCTTCCTTGAGCGTCTTCTGTCCGGCCGTCACCGGCACTACTTCAGCACCGAGCATCTTCATGCGAAAGACGTTCAGCTTCTGCCGTTCGCAATCGTGTGCGCCCATGTAAACCACGCACTTCATACCGAACATCGCCGCCACCGTGGCCGTGGCCACTCCGTGTTGGCCGGCACCGGTTTCCGCAATCACGCGTTCCTTGCCCATGCGCTTGGCGAGCAGGATCTGGCCGATGCAGTTGTTGATCTTGTGCGCACCGGTATGCAGGAGATCTTCGCGCTTGAGGTAAATCTTCGCGCCGCCCAGTTCACGGGTCAGCCGCTCCGCAAAGTAGAGCGGCGTCGGCCGCCCGACGAATTCGCGCAGGTAATACTCAAACTCCCGCTGAAACTCGGGATCCTTCTGTGCCTTCGCATATTCCTCCTGCAATTCCACCAACGGGTGAAACAAGGTCTCGGGAACATACATGCCGCCGTACGGCCCAAAATGGCCCTCGGCATCCGGCACTGACAACAATTCCGCTTCCGTCATGTGAGCGGGAACATAGGCGCAAAGGCCCACCTCTCAAAATGAAAATCGGATCACACCCCAATCCATGGCGACATGAGAAAAAACGCGTAACTCCTAATCGTATTCCTACTCCTAATCGATCAGGATTATGAGTAGGAGTAGGAACAAGAATGGATCGTGTTCTTTCCACCACCCCGCCGAACAATCGCATACGATCAAGCGACTCAGAGGATCTCGTGCTCGACCTGGCGGACAATCTCGATGAAACGACGCACGAGATTGATGTCTTTTTTGCCGCGCTCCGACTCGACGCCACTGGCGACATCCACCGCATACGGCCAGGTTTCATGAATGGCCTCGGCGATATTCTCCGGATCGAGGCCGCCGGCGAGAATGATGGGCTTGCCCTCGTCCTTTGCTTGGCGCGCAAGGTCCCAATTGAAAATCATGCCCGTGCCACCCGGGGAACCGGGATCGAAACTGTCCAGCAGATAGGCATCGACATTGTATTTAGCCAGCGAATGCAAGGTATGGGCGCCCTGCATCCGAAAGGCCTTGATCACCTTCATCGGAGCAAACTGACTGCAGAACTCCGGCGTCTCATCGCCGTGAAACTGAAGGGTATTGATACCGGTTTTTTCGATCGTTTCACGAACAGTGTCTTCCGAGGCGTTCACAAACAAGCCGACTCGCGCCACGAATGGCGGCAGGTGTTTGGTGATCTCCGCCGCCTTTGCAAGCTCCAGATATCGCGGACTGGGTTCGTAGAAATTCAATCCCAACGCATCCGTCCCCGCCTCCACACACGCCATCGCATCATCCAACGACGTGACACCACAGATTTTGACTTTTATCGGCATCGAAGCAGCAATATCTGCCTGCCCCGAAGTCATGGCAAACCAAAAAGGGAACGGTTGTGCATCAATGCAGTTTGAACTTTCCCAACGTCCAGCAGTGT
>JBMYQZ010000604.1:0-3782 GCA_049601855.1 Limisphaerales bacterium
GGCTACGACCAAATCGTCGTCGGCTGGCGCGCGATGCATCCCCGCGGTGTGCCCGGCATGAAGCTGTTCACGCCGATGAACAAGCACGGCACCAAGTGGCGCGAGACCCTGTTGTCCAACGGCCCCATCGCCGTCGAGGATATCAAGGCCGGCGATCTGAACGGCGATGGCAAACCCGACATCATCGCCGCTGCCCGCCAGCAGAACGAAGCCGTCGCCGAAGCCATCGCCCAAAGCCTCGGTCACCAAGATCCCGTGATTGCCCACACCGCCTTCCGCGCCTTGGCAAAACTTGGCACGCCTTCCCCGGTCCTCGCTGTTCTCGACACCTCCGCCAGCACACCTAACCAGCTGAAGGGTGCCTCTCACGCCCTTATGCGCATGCCTACTGTCGAAGTCGTCGATGCCCTCATTGCACGTCTCACTTCGTCCACCGAGTCTTCAAGGTCCACCATCTTCAGCACCCTCTGCCGCCTTTACCATCAGGAAGCCGAGTGGAAAGGCGATTCCTGGGGCACCCGTCCCGACACCCGCGGTCCCTACTACCAACTCACCACCTGGAGTGAATCCCCCAAGATCCTCGCCGCCCTCAAGTCCGCCCTCGCCAAAGCCATCCCCGATGAAGCTGCCGCGTTCATCCAAGAGATGAATCGCAATCGCATCCAGGACAACGACGCCCTCAATCGCATCATCGAAGTCGCCAGTAAGGACGACGCCCACGTGGTCACCGCCGTTGCGCAACTTGCCGCGGCCAAGGACATTCCGGCCGGCGCCATCCCGCTGCTGCACAAAGCCGCCCGCAGCAAAAACACGCCCCCGATGGCCATGGCCCAAACGGTGGAGTGCCTCGCCAAGACCAATGACAAGGATTCGTTAGTCTCCATCCTCACCGCCTTGTCCACGCTCGAAAAAGCGAAGGGTGAGGGCAAAGCCCAAGGGGCCGCCAAGAACGCCTTCCTGAAAAATCGTAAGTTGGACAACCACCACGAAGCCCTCGCCAAGATCGCTGCCGCGAATCTCGAAGCTCCGGAAAACCGCTGGGCCCACGCCGGTCTGCTTACCTTGGCTTCCAAGAAGAACGCGAGTCCCGAAGCCCAGGCCCAAGCCCGCAGGGAAATCGACCTCGCCTGGCAGAACCCCTTGCGCCGCGTCGTCCTCATCAAACTCGCCGCCGAGTTGAAAGACCACTACCTCGACGCCCGCATCGCTGCTTCTCTCACCGACTTCTTCCCCGACGTCGTCAAGGCCGCGAAGTCCGCCGTCAAACGCCTCAAGATCCAACTCCCCGGTGAAGACAAAACTCCCAAGCTCGAATCCTTGAAAGTCGAAGACGCCCTCGCCCAAGCCATCAAAATGAAAGGCGACCCGGCATTGGGGGAAGCTGTCTTCATCAAAGCCGCCTGCGCCACCTGCCACACCACCAGCCAGGACCAACCGCAGAAGGGCCCCTACCTCGGCAACATCGCCAACACCTACCGCCGCAACGACCTCGCCATCTCCATTCTCGACCCCAACAAGACCATCGCCCAAGGCTTCGCCAGCCAGCTCATCATCACGAAGGATGAATTCGAATACACCGGTTTCATCACCAAGGAAGCCGCGGACCAAGTTGTCATCCGAGACGTCACCGCCCGCGAACACACCATCAAGAAGAGCGACATTGACGAACGCAAAGCTCTGTCCACCTCCATCATGCCCGCTGGTCTGCTAAACACCTTCTCCGTGAAAGAATTCGCCAGCTTGCTCGATTATCTGGAATCACTTTCGAAAAACTGATGAGAACGAAACGCCGACAATCCACGCAGGATCCGAACTACCCGCTCGGCACGCTCATGGCGTAAGGGCCGGACAACACTCGGGCTACCAAATTGGTGGCATCCGTCATTGAGGAACCGGACGGCAGGATGCTGGGGCTCGACCGCTGGATTGTTGAAGGTGGCGACATTCGGGAGGTTCCGTCGATCAAGCAAGAGGTCGGAGATTTCTTCAAGAAACACGGAGCCCGCAAGACGATCGCTCACGACCGGATTGCCGGATGTGCGCACGAAGAAGGGATCGACCATCCCCTGGGAAGGAAGTGTCCCCGTTGTCCCTTCTGGCACGATATCGACCGCCTCACCCATGAACCCATCAAACCTCCGGTCGCGACTCGTTCGGTCGAACAAGTGCTGGAAGCACTCTCCGCAGACTCGGATTTGCAACCCTTGGCCGCGCTGGAGAGCGCGGACGCCCACCGCGAAGCACTCGTTCCGAAATTTCTGGAGGTTTGCCGGCGAACTTTCGACGATCCCTCGGGTGCCGCGGAGGAAGAACTCAACCTCTTTGCGTATGCGCTCTACCTGTTTGCCAAGTGGCGCGAGACACAAGCTTATCCCACGGTCATCCGTTGGTTGTCGTTGTCCGATCGGACTTGCTCTGAGATCAGCGGTGATATGCACACGCATGACGGCGGACGTATCCTGGCGGCCGTGTTTGATGGTGAGCTCGAGCCGATCAAGCAGTTGATACTGAATCGAGATGCGGATGAGTATTGTCGCGGAGTCGCCTTGGAGGCTTTTGCCCTCCTTGGTGCCTGGGCCGAGATCCCTCAGACCACCGTCTCCGACTATGTAATTTGGCTGGCAGAAGAGGGATTGGAGCGCGAACCAAGCTTCGTCTGGAGCAACTTGGCGGTGGTAGGCGCCGATTTTGAGATACTGCCGGCGTTTCCAGCCCTTCGCCGCGCATTCGACGAACGGCTCATCGATCAGACTGTTATCGGGGTCGAAGAACTCAAACCAGTCGAATCAGGGCCACGCGGCCAATTGCTGGAGGAACAGCGCGATCGGCGGCCACCCGTTTCCGACGTCGCCGAGGCGACGAAATGGTGGGGCCGATTCAGCAAGACGCGAAAAGCAGCCGAACTGGCCGCATACGGCGTAGCGCACCAACCGCATGTGGCTGCTCCGAAAATTGGAAGAAACGATCCCTGCCCATGCGGTAGCGGACGAAAATTCAAGAAGTGCTGCGGCAAGTAGTCGCGGCTCGGACGTGTCGACTGACGTCGGCGAATTCCAACTGCTCGACTATTCCGAATCGGTGGCGAAGAATTAAAGTGCCACGGATGAACCAAGTCTGTTGCTGATCGGAGGGTGCAACGGCGCCGGCAAATCAACGCTCGCCCGGAAACTCCTTCCCGAATATGAAATCGATCGCTTCCTGAATGCTGACGAAATCGCCCGTGGCTTGTCGCCGTTGGATTCGACAGCGACGGCGTTGAAAGCCGGGCGTCTGCTTATTAACGAGGCACGGGAGCTGATCGCCACGAAATCCAAGTTCGCCTTGGAATCCACGTTGAGTGGTAAGGGACATGCGCGGTTGCTGGCCTCTGCGCGCGAGGCCGGTTTCAGAATCGTTCTCCACTACGTGATGATCGAGTCTTCGGAACAAGCCATCAAACGGGTGCGCTTGCGAGTGGGGTTGGGCGGGCATCATGTTCCCGCAGAGGACATCGAGCGCAGGTTTTCACGTAGTCGTCAGATGCTGCTCGATCTGTACGTCCCGCTTGCGGACGAATGGACGGTGTGGAACAATGCCTTTCCTCCGCCGAAGGAGATTGCAAACTTCAGAGACCACAACCAAGACCAGCTGAGACATATGCTTGAATCATCCGAAATGATGGAAACTGCTGACACCGGTCAACCGGACATCGTCAAGAAGGGGCTGAAAGCTGGTCGTGAGGCGACGGCGGAGATGCTGGAGTACTACCAGCGCATGGGGGTGAAGGTGACCCCGCAGATGAC
>JBMYQZ010000605.1:0-3549 GCA_049601855.1 Limisphaerales bacterium
TTGGCCTCCATCTATGACTGGTTGTGTTGAACGGTTTTCGAACACACCCTAATTCGGAGTTCATGTCGGGTTATTCACGAGTCTTTCACAATTGGCTCAGCGGCCGCGTGAATGCTCGAAAATCGCCTCCAGAATCTCGCGATCCGGCGACGGGATTTTTTCTGCCTGTCCCGTGCGCATGGCTTCGATTTCCATCCGCGTGATGTAGCGGCCGATGGGAATGATCTCCTTGCCGTGGATGTGCCGCCGGAAGAAGTCGGTGAAGTCGCGACCGGTAATCTCCTTCAGGCCCTTGAGGATGCTCAGGACGTTGTACCGCCGGTCCGTCCGATTGTGATTCTGGTAGAGGTAACGCAGCAGATCCTCGAAACTCTTCTGGTTCTTCGTCAACCGACGGATCTCGTAGTCGAGCACGGTGCAAGCCGTGAGTCCCCCATGGTAGATCAGGAAGTAGTAGCCCTTCTTGCGATCGGGATGCCCGGCTTCGCGCAGTGAAATCTCCCCGATACCGCGAGCGCCGTTGTAGTTGCCCCAGCAACGCACGATGAGGAAAGGCCCTTCCTGCTTCGGATGAAAGCCCAGCTTCACCGCGGTCTTTATGGCCATGTACTCAGTGGCGCCTTCGTTGAACCATTGCTCGTGATAATCCTCGTAGCGAAAGGTCTCGGCATTCCAGAGATGCATGAGTTCGTGGACGACCAGATTGCGCCAGGTCAGATAACCGAAGACCTTCTGCGGTCCAATGGTCAGATCGATGCGTCCCGGGTCCGCCTCGCCATTGAGATCGCCATACCGAACGTGAAACACGATCTCCTTGATCGGTTGGCCCGCTTCGTCCAAGGGCGGACCGCCGAAGAGCTTGGTGAAGTGGGTGACCGTTCGCCGCGCGAGGCTCACGAGGTTCAGTTCGTAGTTGATGGATTGCTCGTCGTGGAAATTGAACCGCAGAGCAACGTTCCCGGCCCGGGCATCCGTGCTGCGAAACACCTTCCGCTCACGCTGCAGCAGATCGGGAAAGTTTTGTCCGAGAAACGAATCGATCGTCGCCCAGTACTCGGGAATCGCCACGAACTGCGAACGCGACGTGATCTCCGCGAGACTGCCGGTCTTCGCAGCCCCCATCAGGTGATCCGCCTGCGGAAATTCGCGAACCAGGATTCGTTCATTCTTCGCGCGGGCCAATGCCGCACGATAAGCCGCCGCTCCTTTGCCGGGATTCACCTGGGTGTCCTTGGCGCCGAACACGGCCAGCACCGGAATCTTGATCGAACTGAGATGACCGAGCGGATTGTAGAAGAAGGATTCCAACTTCGCGGGATCCTTCCGGAACGAATCGAACTCTTCCAAGGTCCATGGTCGCAGCCATTCGTGATTGGCATCTCCGAGCAGCACGCGGTTTTGAGTGATGTATTTCGTCATCGCCACAAACGGGATTCCGGAACGCATCATCTCCCATTTGCGCAGGTAGAGATCGCGGGCTTCACCGGCCCGGGTGGCGTCGATGCCTTTCGCCCGCAATTGCTGTTCCACGAGAAACCCCGACTCCTCAACGATCGTCTGGCCCGGACACGAAACCGCAACAATGAACGCCACCCCGGCCTGCTCCGCCGCCACCTCCGGCATCACCCAACCAGCCTGCGAGATCCCCCACAAGCCAATGTGGGCCGGGTCAATGTTGTCACGAGATTGCAGCAACTTGATCGCGGCGCTTACCTCCCGGGCGCGATCGACCGTCGTGTCGTCCTGCCAATTGCCGGTGGATTGGCCGAGTCCCGGTTTGTCCCACGCAAAGCACGCGAAGCCCAATTGCAGAAAACGATTCCAATCGCCCACGGATTGATGCACCCGATTGTTGAGATCCGAACCGGGATTCAAAAAAGCCTCCTTCGTCACTGGACCGTCACCCGGAATGAAAATGATCACCGGATGCCGCCCCTCGCGATCGGGCACTGCGAGCAAGCCGGTCAAGGTGTCCTCACCCGCGGAAAAAGAGACCGATTGCGTCCGTCCTGCCGCCCGCAGCAGGGGTTGCGAACACACGAGCAGCAGGATGACCAACAATCGAATCATCAGCTCAGTAAACGGGTTTCCAATGTTTCATTTCGTGCCCGAACACAATCATGCCCGGATAAAAGATTTCGCCGAATATTTGCAGCGAATCCACGAGCCGTGGTCCCGGTCGATTGAAGAAAGCGCTGCCATCCGTCGCAAACACGCGCTGCTTCTTCACCGCCTTGAGCTTATTCCATTGGGGATATTGCTCGAGCACTTTGGCCTCCTTCAACGTCCGCTCCAGATCGAAGCCACAGGGCATCAGCACGATGACATCGGGATTGGCGGCGCTGACGTCATCCATCGTTATCCAGCCGGAGTGCTTTCCACTTTCGGAAATCAGATTCTCCCCGCCGGCCATGCCGACCATGTCAGGAATCCAATTCCCGGCCCCCATCAGCGGATCCAGCCATTCGAGGCACAGGACCTTCGGCTTGCGCGTGGCCACGGCCGTACGCTCAATCACATCCACGCACTTCTGCTTCAGTCCTTTCAGCAACTGTTTGCCGTCAAACGGTACGCGCAAGGCGTCAGCCACTTCGGTGATGTTGTCCCACAGGTGCGAGAAACGTGTCGGCGACAACGAGACGATCTCCGGCGCCGCTCCATTTCCCACACCGAAGACCTCGCACATCTCCTTCTCGCTCACCGCGCAAACATCGCATTGCGCCTGCGTGAGAACGTGCGAAGGCTGCAATTCACGCAGTTTGTCCGAATCGATCTCGAACAGGGAAAGCGACTCCGCCGAAAACTTCTTCACCTGCTCGTCTATCTCCTTGCCGGAAGCACCCGCATCGATGCGCGACTTCGTACACACCGTCGCGTTCTGCGCCGAGACCGGATAGTCACACTCATGCGAGCGCGCCACGAGGTATTCAGCACAGCCCAATGCGCAGACGATTTCCGTCGCGCTGGGGAGCAGGGAGGCAATACGTGGACCGGCCATGCGCGGCAGAATAGTGGCTGTCGGGAAGCTGTAAACGCCCAATCCTTCTCGGGTTGTTCTGCCGAAATCTTTCCCTATACTTTTACCCGATGAATACCTGCCCCGGCCCCTACGGCACGCCTGCTTCGCGACGCAGTTTTCTGCGCTCCGCGGGAGCCGGATTTGGGATGGTCGCGTTGCAGTCGATGCTTTCGCGTGATGGCCTGTTGGCTTCCCCCCCCACACCGGGCATCGCGAATCCGCTGGCAGCGAAGGGCTCGCAGTTTTCGGGCACGGCGAAGAACGTGATCTTTCTGTTCATGGCAGGCGGGCCCAGTCACGTGGATTTGTTCGACTACAAACCGGATCTCATTCGCCTGGCCGGCAAACCGATCCCCGAGTCGTTCGGCGAATTCAAGACGCGACGCAAGGTGGCGAAGAACAATTTGCTGGCGCCGCTGCGGCCCTTTCAACCGCGCGGACAATGCGGGACGAGGGTTTCGGATTGGATGCCGAACGTGGCGGAGTGCATGGATGATATCTGCCTCCTGCGTGGTTGCTACGGGGACAGC
>JBMYQZ010000605.1:3559-3780 GCA_049601855.1 Limisphaerales bacterium
GCCCGATCCCAAGGGATGGGTCAAAGGTGGCGCGCCGGCCTGGGGCAACGGGTATCTTCCCGCAACCTACCAAGGCACGATCCTGCGCGGTGGCAAGACACCGATTCTCAACCTCAACAACCCGCCGCTGGTCTCCAATGAGCAACAGCGGAATACCGTGGATTTCATCAATCGCATGAATCGCGAGAATCTGCGACCGGGCGAGGAGGACTCTCCCTTGG
>JBMYQZ010000606.1:0-3755 GCA_049601855.1 Limisphaerales bacterium
TCGTCGGCGCCACCGACGAAATCGGCTCCGAAGCCGTCGACGTCAAACATCCCATCCGCGACTTCCACGTCACGCTCCTCCACCTCCTCGGCCTGGACGACAACAAGCTCACTTACTTCCACGCCGGCCGCTACAAACAGCTCAGCCAGTTCGGCGGCAAGGTGATCACCGAGTTGTTGGCCTGATTGCGGGAGTGTAGCAGAAACGGCTCATTGACATCTGATATTCAGTCGACTTGGGCCCTTCTTCGGGATGGTGTGGGAGTTGGTGTATACGGTCTGCTCGTTGCTCCGGGCGGTGATACCATGGTTGCGAACAAACTGCACTCAACCTCGATCGGCTGACGCGGCAGAATCGTTATCATGGCCAGCTACGTCGTCACCGTAGTCCACAAGGTCTCTGCCGAAGCCCCAAGTTCGACGGATTTGCCTTTCGGACGGTATGTCATTGCCGGAGATGACTACGCGGTCGGCCTGGAGGCGACCAAGGAGATTCCGATTCATGCTCGGGTAACCTTCAAGGAATCGAGCGTGGAGTTGGTCAAGCTGGCGACCGAAGTCGGAATGGCGGTCAACGATCAATCCTGTTCGACGGCGGTGACTTCTCCATATCCCGTTCGGATCCGGATCGCTGACACGGAGATACATGTCCGGTTGGGCAAGATGAATGATCGACTGGAGAATCCCGAGGAGTCGGTAGCCACCGTTTTGGCTGAACGGGCGGAAGAAGAAGCACCTTCCCTGGCGAAGACGGACCGAGTTCCGGTCCACTCGACCATCGTCTCTCGCAGCAGAAGTACCGGCGTCAATCTCCCTTCGAGCGCTGTCGGTTCCGACGCCGTATCCTTTGAAGCCGGCGTGGCGGCGGTCTACCGGGTTGGAGAAGAACTCGCCAGGGGCGGCATGGGCGCCATTCTCCGGGCGATCGACGGAAAGTTTGACCGGACTGTGGCAATGAAGGTCCTGCTGCCGGAGTCGATGACCGAGTCCGCCCGCCGCCGATTCGTGCGTGAGGCCAGGATTCTGGCCCGGCTGGAACATCCGAACATTGTACCGGTTTACGATATCGGCGACGAAGATGGTGACCTTTCGTTCTACACGATGAAATTGGTTCGGGGCGTCACCCTGGACAAGATTCTCAAGAGAATTCGCGACGGTGATGAGGCCTCGATCCTGGAGTATCCGCTTGATCAACTGCTCGTCATTTTTCGCAAGGTCTGCGACGCGCTCGGATTCGCGCATGAGCGTGGGATTGTCCATCGCGATCTCAAGCCCGAGAACATCATGGTCGGCGCGTTCGGTGAAGTCCTCGTGATGGATTGGGGGATCGCCAAGCTGATGGAACAGGATGACGTCGGGATTGATTCCGTAAACGAACCGCTCGCGGAGTTCTCGGATGACGCGTTGACCATGGCCGGGGCCGTGATGGGCACCCCCAGATTCATGGCGCCGGAACAGGCGGAAGGAGAACAGGGAAGTATCGATCAGCGAACGGACGTCTATGCGATGGGGGCGATTCTTTATAACATCCTGACCCTGCACCCACCTGTTTCGGGAACAAAGGTCAGTGAAATTCTGGACAGGGTGAAGAGTGGATCCATCACGCCACCCACGTGTTTTGACTCCGCGCATGAAAAAGCGCCGTCGGTGGGCGTCCCGGCCGGCGCCATATCGCTGCGGCATCTTCCGTCGGGACGAATTCCGGCGGGTTTGTCGGCCGTGGCCATGCAGGCTCTGGCCCTGGAACCGTCGGATCGCTACCTGGATGTTGGTGAACTGGGTGCGGACGTCGGGGCCTATCAGGCGGGATTCGCGACGGCTGCGGAAGATCTGAGCGTCTTCGGCCATCTGGCACTGTTTGTGGGTCGGCATCGTGCCGTCGCGGTGACCTGTTTCGTTGCCTTCGTGGTTATTGCCTTGGTCACGACGGGTTTCATGATCCAACTGAAACACGAGGAGCAGGCGGCGATCGCCGAGGCTGGTCGGGCACGGATGGCTGAGTCGGCTGCGAACGACGAACGCAAGACTGCTGAAAGACAGAAGACGATCGCCGAAGAACAGAAACGAGCGGCACAAAAGGCCTTCGCATCGGCGGCCACCACGCTTGCCGCCCGGTCCTGCGATGGGCTGGATTGGCGGACCGCGCTGGAGACCCTGAATCGTGTCGATCCGGAATTCCGGGATTCGTACTGGCGGCACGTTCGACAGCGGGCGGACAATTCGATCCACTTCGAGTTGCCGGTCGACAACGTAAGGCCATACATCATTTCCCATCCGACCAAACCGGGCGTCTTTGGTTTTCTTTGGTCCAACCGCCAGTTTCAACTGCGGGAGTTTCCTTCTGGGCGGGAACTTCTCGCCTTTTCGACCGAGTTGGATGGAAACCAGTTCTCTCTGCCCTCGTTCGACCGGGCCTTCGGGGGGCGCCGGGCCGCAATCTCGCCGGATGGAGAAACACTTGGGATCACCGACGGAGTGCGAATCCATTTCTACGACCTCGCATCCGGTCGGGAGACCCGAATCGTTCGAACCAGTTCTCGACATCATACGGCTTTCCATTTCGTGCCGGATACCGAGTTGGTCGTGTGGAACAGCGCGCAGGAGATAGTTGCTTTCAGTCGGCAAACGGGGCGGCGCGTCTGGGCCATCGGCGGACTGCTGGGATCTGGGATCAAGCATGTTATCGCAGTCAGTCCCAAACTGATCTATTCCTTCAGGAAGAAGATCTTTGTCGCTGATGCCCGAACCGGAGAAACCGAACGGGAGTTGGCGTCAACAGGTGTGGCGAAGCAGGGAACGGTCAGTCCCGATGGATCTCGACTCATCTATGCGGGTGAAGGGTCGGGCATGGAGACCAATCGAATTGTCCGCGCAATCGATCTGGCAAATGGTCGGGAGTTCTGGAATCTGACGCCGGGTCTGGCCCGTGGCGATCACCTCCAATTCAGCCCGGATGGAAAGACATTTGCACGAGGGATCAAGCTGCCCACTGACGATTCTGTCTATTCAATAGAGCTGCGGGACGCCTCCAACGGTGAACTGATCCGGCACCTGTCGGGTGGTACGAATTTCGTCCGCCATTTGTCAGTACATCCGCTCAGCGGACATATTGTGGGTGCGGGTAGGAACAGCAAGATCTGGCAACCGGGTATCCTCCCTTCAATTGCGGAAACATCCTTGAGGGTGCCATTCGCGGCCGCGGCATTCGGGCATTATGGCAGCAACAAGGCCCTGGCCCCGAATTGGACTTTTGTCGATGACCAGACCGTCCTGTTGTTGGAGGACCGGAAGGCAGTCATGGTGAAGAGAGGCAGAGGGACAACACGGGGCGCCGTGTATCTTCCGACTGACTACTCATTGTACACGGTTACGAACGGGATCAGATTCAGTGTGACGAATCTGATCCCGTTTGGCACTGCCAAACAACTTCGAAACGTGGATCTCTCGCGGGACAACAGATGGGCATCTATCGCATGGACGGGAAACAGGAGGAGCACGACCCTGGCTCGCCGTGAAGGCCCTGGATTTGTCCGGGTTCGAGAGATTCCCACCATTCCGGGGCCGACGAACCGTCCGAAATATGCCCGCCACGCTCCCTCCCCGGATGGCAGCCAATTGTTGAAGGCGTCCCATGCCGGGGCGGTGGTCGTCAATACGCTGGATTTCAGCCAGACCATTGATCTTCGCAATGATCCGGAATCATATGTGCAGCTGTATTCGGCTTCGTGGCTTCCGGATGGATCCCGACTGATCACG
>JBMYQZ010000607.1:0-3742 GCA_049601855.1 Limisphaerales bacterium
TTTGATCCGGTGGATGGGGACCATGCCACCAAGGGGGCCACCGATCTGCACGGCTTTGACCGGGGACTTGAAGCCGCCACCGAGTTCGTCGACGACGGTCGAAAGCGGCGTGCCCATGTCGACTTCATACATGCCTGGTTTCTTGAAGTAGCTATCGAGGCAGACGAGTTTGGTGCCGGTGGATTTCTCGGTTCCGATAGCCTTGTAGGCCGGTCCTCCGTTCTTCAGGATCCACGGGACGGCGGCAAGGGTTTCGACGTTGTTAACGACGGTGGGTTTGTTGAAGAGGCCTTCTTGCGTCGGGTATGGCGGACGGACGCGAACTTCGGGACGTTGGCCTTCGATGGAACTCAGCAGCGCGGTTTCTTCGCCGCAGATGTAGGCGCCCTTCGCAGCAATGACCTTGAAGTCGAAATCAAAGCCGGTGTCGCGAATGTTGTCTCCCAGAAGCTTGTACTCGCGGAGATCGGCGATCGCGGCTTCAGCAATCTTGATGGCTTCGGGATACTCGGCGCGGATGTAGACGGCACCCCATTTGGCACCGACGATGTATCCGGCCGCCATCATGCCTTGCAGGACTGCATGAATGCGCTCTTCCAGCAGGTAACGATCGGAGTAGGCCCCGGGATCCCCTTCGTCCGCGTTGAGGACGATAAACTTGGTGTCGTTCTCAACGATTTTGCAGGAGTCCAACTTGAGCCCGAGCGGGAACCCCGCCCCACCCCGTCCGCGCAGGCCTGATGTCTTGATTTCCTCCAGCAATTCGTCGGGAGATTTCGCAAGGGCACTGATCAGGATGGAGTAAAACTCTTCGACTTCTCCGGTCTCAAGGGTGAGGACGGGAGTGCCGTGGTGCGCGACATTGTATTTGTCGTTCGGTTTATCCAAATCCGTCTGAGCTGACTTGGCGATCTCAGCTATCTCTTCAGGTGACTTGGCGGAGTGATTCTTGTTGCCGAGTTGAAAGGCGCCGTTCTCGTGGCAGCGACCCAAGCAACAGATGTGGCCAATCTCTTCTTCGGCAAAGTGTTTGCCGAGCTCGGATTTGAGTCCGCCCTGAGTTCCGGCGGTCAGGCAGGCCGTGCCGTTGCAGCAGTAGACCTTCTTGCCCTGATTCTCCGGCTTGGTGAAATCGTAAAACGTGGTGGCGCCGTACGTGTTGGCTTTGCCGATGAGAAACTCTTCGGCGAGTGCTTCGAGATCCCGCGTTTCGGGCGTACCGGATTGGGCGGCGAGATCGCCAATGCGTTCAAAGAGATTATTCGTCAGACCTTGGCGGCCCGAGAGATTGCTCAGGTTCTTGGGCATGGATTGCTATTGCATTATGCAGGCTGACAAAATGCGTGTCAGCATTATTGGTGGTCGTTGCGTTAGCGTAACGGGCGATGTATCCGCACACCATTGAGCAAGCTCGCAAGCCCATGTAGTTTCCTGTCGGTGAATCCTGGCCGCCATTGGTTTACCGTTGTCGAAGCAGACGCGAATCCATAACCTCCCGGTCCCAAGACAGCCGATGATGCAGCTCTTCGAATCCACGGTTTCCGCGATGGCGTATTCGCTGGTACGCGAGGAATGCCGGGTCCACAGCAAGGGACGAGAATCGGAATTGAATCGGGTGGTTGCCTTCACGCTTGGCCAGCGTGGAAGAATGCCGGATTGGATGGGATTGGCATTCATCATCCTGACACTGGGATTCTGCGCCCAGTCACTCCTGTTTCACGCTGCCTTGTTCAATCGACTCGACCACGCACAGCGTTGGGAACAAATCCTCGCGTGGCGCAATTCGCGTCTGGGATTACGTCGAAACTTCATTCGCTTCTATGAAAGTCTGGTAGTGCTGGGCTGGTATTCACTACGGGACGCCGAAGACTGATGGGCACGCTGAGCAAGAAAGATTTCAAGGTGATCGGCGCTCCGAAGGACACGTTGCGGACGGAAGTCGCGGTCATCGGATCCGGTCCCGGCGGCGCGATCACGGGCGCCCTGCTCGCTGAGGAGGGTCGCGACGTCGTCCTGATCGAGGAAGGCAAGTATCTCGAACTCGAATCATGCACGCCATTCACGCTGGAGGAGATGGTTCAGAAGTATCGCAACGGTGGCATCACTCCCGCCTTGGGGCCGGCACCGGTGGCCTACGTGGAAGGCAAATGCGTCGGTGGTGGCAGCGAGATCAACAGCGGGCTGTATCACCGCACTCCGCCAGATATTCGTCGACGATGGCAAAGAGAGTATGAAGTTGATGGCTTGGACGACAACGACATCAATCCGCATTTCGAAGCATGTGAGAAGGATGTCTACGTGTCCAATCTGCCCGGCACCGCGCCGCAAGCCTCGATGAAGCTGCACAACGGTGCGGAGAAACTGGGGTGGAAATCCATGGAGGTCCCGCGCTGGTACCAATATGACAAAGGCGCGAAGCTGCCCACGGACGGCAAACGCAAATCGATGACGCGAACCTTCATCCCGCGCTTTCTGCAGGCGGGCGGGACAATGTTGCCGGAAACCGGCATTCGGACCATCCGGCGACACCGCAGCGGTTGGCTGCTGAAGGGAACCCATGCCGACGGATCACCTGTGGAAATCCATGCTGATTCCGTCTTCTGCTGCGCCGGGGCGATTCAAACACCGGCACTGCTCTTGCGGAGCGGCATCAAACAGAACGTAGGCCAGTCGCTTCAGCTGCACCCGACCGTGAAAGTCACCGCGCGGTTCAAGGATGTCATCAACGTGCCCGGAATGGGCGTACCGGTTCACCAGGTGAAGGAATTCTCACCGGCGCTCAGTTTCGGTTGCTCGATCAGTTCCCTGCCCTATTTGCAACTGGCGATGACGGACCATCCCTCACACATGTCCGAGGTGGAACAGAACTGGCAGCGCATGGCGATCTACTACGGAATGATCACCACGGACAGCGTCGGATCGATCACTCCCCTGCCCTTTTTCAAAGATCCGAAGGTCGGCTACAGACTGAAAACCGCGGACATGCGTTTGTTGTCGGATGGATTAAGAAAGCTCTGCGAGATGTTGTTTGCGGTAGGAGGTGAAGCCCTGTTCCCGAGCGTCCGCGGAATGGAACCGATTTGGACGCCGGAGAATCTGAGCCGCATCCCGGGCACCTTGCCCTTCGGCAACACCAACCTGATGACGATCCACTTGTTTTCCTCCTGTCCGATGGGCGAGAACGTCAAACGTTGCGCCGCCGATTCCTTCGGCAAAGTGCACGGACAGAAGAATCTCTACATCAGTGACGCGAGCCTGATCTGCACCGCACCCGGAGTGAATCCACAAGGCAGCGTCATGGCCTTTGCACGGCGCAATGCGCTGCGTTTCCTTCGAAAGATCTAGCCCTCCCATGAGTGAACTCGGAACCAACAAAGTATTGATCACCGGCGCGGCCGGTTGGCTGGGACTCAACCTCGTCGAAGTCCTGACGCAAGGCATCAAGGACCATCCCGTGCTGGCAAACGGATTCAAGGGCATCGACGTACGCTGTCTGCTGCTTGAAGAACAAGACGAGAAGGAGTTGCTCGACATCTTTCCGAAGGCCGAAATTGTGCGGGGCAATGTGTGCTCGAACGGCGATTGCGCCAAGCTTTGCGCCGGCATGGAGGGCGCCTACCTGTTTCACGTCGCGGGGATCATTCATCCGCGCAAGGTCAAGGACCTTTACGACGTGAATGTCGAAGGCACACGAAACCTGCTGCGGGCGGCTTCTGATGCCGGGGTGAAACGGGCCGTGATC
>JBMYQZ010000608.1:0-3742 GCA_049601855.1 Limisphaerales bacterium
ACCACTTATCGCGTTGAGCTCAATCCGGTAGCTGGCCTGGATGCACCTGGCTTCAAGACAAGTGGAGAAATTGCTGCGGACACGACGATGAGGGGCGTGAGCCTCATCGATGTTCCACTGGATCAGCCTATCGGAAAATATGGGTATCGTCTGTGGATCAAGAAGCCGGGCCAGGCGGAAAAGGAACTGGACAAGCGCCATACCATATCAGGCGGAGCAGCCCTTATGGAGATATGGGATGAGAAATCGGCAGACGAAATAGTGAGCGGCGACTTCGTCTGGCAAAAGCTCTATGGACGGCTCTTGCCCAAAAAGCTCGGCCCTGTGATTTGGGGATTCTCCGAATACTGATTCGGTTCTGTTAGGGCTGGCTATTACTTTTGTCATGAATGACCCCAAGCAATTTGTGAACGGATCAAACGAAACCATGCGCGGCATGCATCGTCGCGATGTGATTAAGGGAACTGCCGCTGCCGGTTTGGCGCTCACGGTGGGCATGGAAGGCGCTTTTGCGGCACAATCCCCTTCGACAGACTCAGGGCAAGCCGCTGACAATCCCGTCCGCAAGGAGAACGCCAAGCCCGGCACGCGGGACTGGTTGCTCACCAAGGTCGACATCACGATGAACGAACCGATGGAGTTGTGGCGTTCGCCGCGAATCGAGGGTTACTGCTCCGCGACGAGTGTCAGCGCCGGCGACACACTGAAGATCATGGTGAGCACGAAGCCGGTCTCAGAGTTCAGCCTAGAAATCTATCGGACGGGTTACTACGGCGGCGCGGGCGGGAGATTCATGAAGCGATTCGATTCGCTGAAGGGCAAGACTCAGCCTGTTCCTCCGGTTGGCAAACGCCGCCTTCGGGAATGTCGATGGGAACCTTCGGTGGAAATTGAGATTCCCAAGGATTGGTTGAGCGGCGTTTACCTTGGCAAGCTCGCCGCGAAGAAGGGCGGCGTGCAGAGCTACGTCATTTTCATTGTGCGTGACAAACGGCCATGTGAGTTGCTTTTCCAGTGCAGCGACATGACCTGGCTGGCCTACAACCCGTGGCCTACGAACGAGTACTCTCTCTACCACAACGACGCGAATGGCCACACGGGATACAGGAAAAGGAAGAAGTGGAGCACGAATGCCGACGATACAGGGTGGGTGAGTTTTGATCGGCCCTACTCGCAGTTTTGTCAGGATCATCTCGTAGATCGTCCTTCTTCAGTGGGTTCAGGGGAGTTTCTGCTCTGGGAGTTTCCATTGTCCTATTGGATGGAGCGGCGGGGATACGATGTGTCCTACATCTCGAACGTGGATACCCACAGGGACGCGGCTGGACTTCAGCGCGCCAAGGGCTTCATCTCCGTTGGCCATGACGAATATTGGACGCGCGAGATGTATGACAACGTCAGCGCTGCGCGTGACGCGGGCGTCAACCTCGCGTTCCTGAGCGGCAATTCGATCTGTTGGGAGGCACCTTTGATGCCTTCCGACGCAGGGCAACCCAACCGGATCTTTCGACGCGGAGGCCTGTGCGTCGGCGAGAAAGTCTACGGGAAACTAAGTGAGGAGATGAAGCGGAGGGTGATCAATTTGGTTGGGAGCTTTCCCCCGGGGCAAGACGCCGCGCTTCTGATGGGTGGACGCCATCAAGGTCTCGGCGGTGGTGACTGGGTTTGCACCGAGCCCGATCATTGGCTGTATGACGGCGCCGGCATGAAAGCAGGCGACGCCGTCAAGGGCCTGGTGGGTTGAGAATGGCACGGCAATCCCGCCCGTGATTTGCCCGGTCACAAAATTCTGGCGTCAAGCGACACGGTCGACGTGAAGAAGAGACCGTATACACCCCATGCTGCGACGATTTACACCGGGCCCAAGGGCAACGTTGTCTTCAACGCCGGAACCATCTGGTATGCGCAGGGTTTGTCATCGCCGCCAGGTCACATGTTGCCCCGACACCACCACGCCAAGCCGCAAGGCCCGGACTCCCGCGTGCAGCGTATGACGGCGAATCTGTTCGATAGGTTCGTCAGGTAGCGCTCATCCTCGGAGGTCTGAGCTTGCTGTGCGGCTCGGCCGGACCTGCAGAAATTTACATGAACAGGTAACCTTGTCAGATTGCGGTCGTCACCTAAAACTGACTACAGAAGCTATCACGAACCAGTATGATTAAGATGAACTCAATTCACAGGACGCCGGCCAAGTGCTTGTTCGCATTTGTGTGCGCGTTGTCACTTACGTCCGTCGCTCTTTTCGGACAGGTAAAAACTCCGACTCACTCACGTGTTTCATACGGGCCGGAGGACAGGCAATGGCTGAATCTCTATTTGCCGTCCGGAAGCGACCCGGCCCCGGTATTCATTTATGCCCACCACAACGGCTCCACGGCGAAGGACGTCAAACGTTCCTGGGCGGATCCTGCGGTGGCGGCTGGAACTGCGATCGTCAGTTGGGAATCGATTGCGAAGGTTCGAGGCATGGACGATTTTCGAATCTGTACTGCGGATGCGAAGGTGATGTTCGCATGGGTGAAGAAGAACGCGGCCAAATATAAGTTCGATATCAACAAGATCTTTGTTGGCGGACAATCACGGGGAAGCTTTGTGAGCTGGGAACTCGCCCACTCCCGGGACCCAGGCATTGTCGGGATCTACATGGGGCAAGCTCTGCCGGGGAGGTCTTTCAATGAACGTTTGTTGGAGCCGATCACGAAAAAGGCTCCTCCTATCTTTCTTGCCTACCGCAAAGAACCCGGAGCGGTGGGGGACATTCACGATGCGGCGCATGGTCAGAAGGTGTTGGAGAGATACAAGAAACTTGGCATCGGGGATAAAGCTGAATTGGTGCACAGCCTCAACAAAACGAAGGATAATCAAGTCATGCAATTCCTGCCAAAATTCGTGCGCTCGGTAACGAAGCCCAAGCGATGAGCGCCTTGATCAAGACAAAGGAAACAACTTCGGTTCTTCGACACTTTCAGTGGATAACCAGCTCCGTGGACCAGGGAATGGATGACATTGGCGGGTGGACACCTGCTTCCCCCTCACCCCAGCCCTCTCCCCGAGGAGAGGGTGTTCATAGACACGCGGGTCTTGAATTCGTGGGTCCCGAGCAACGATGCAGCGCCATTTGCTTCTCCCTCTCCCACAGGGAGAGGGCCGGGGTGAGGGGGAACAACGCTTTCAGTTGCCAGCGACGGGGCACCGGTCAATCCACTTAAAACGTCGAAGAACCACAACTTCTTAGTACACACGAACGCAAAATACACAGTCATGAACAAACACCACCCAGTCCTGCTTCTGGCAATCCTCGCCCTGGCGACGACCGCGCCGTTTTCAAATGCCCAATCCCGACAACTCTCCGAAACGCAATTGTCTCGATTGCTCAAGCGGTTTCCGGCAGCGGATGCGAATGGCGATGGCAAGCTGACCCAGGAGGAGCTCGATGCCGCCCGGAAAAAGTTCCAACAATCCCGACAGGGTGGTGCGCGCCCGGGCGGTGCAGCGCAATCGATGCCGGTATTTGATCCGGGATGGGAGAAGGAAAAGTTTCCGCCGTACGCGGTCAGTCTCAAGACGCCGGAAGAGATTATGGCGATCTATAAGCGCGGTCCGGCGGGGCAAACTCCATTGCGTGGGAGCGACGCAATGTCCTTCCCCAAACCTGCCGACGGCATCCTGCGCATCGTCGGGACGGGACACAGCTTCATGAGACCCGGCTACGTGACCTTGCCCCTCATCACCCAGGCTGCCG
>JBMYQZ010000609.1:0-3739 GCA_049601855.1 Limisphaerales bacterium
CTACCCGGTCGAAGCCGCCCGCACCGCCAACACCCGTCATCGTCCGATCGGCCTCGGCGTCATGGGATTGCAGGACGCTCTCTACCGTATGGGCATTCCCTTCGACACCGAACAAGCCGTCGCCTTCAACGACGAAGTGGTCGAAGCCATCGCCTATCATGCCTACACCGCCTCCAGCGGACTCGCGGCCGAACGCGGAGCGTATCAAAGTTTCTAGGGATCCAAGTGGGATCGCGGCCTCCTTCCCTTGGATACCCTCGATCTCCTCGAACAGGAACGTGGCCACGCCATCCAAGTGAACCGCGAATCCCGCCAGGACTGGAATCAGCTTCGCGACCAGATCTCAAAACACGGCATGCGCAATTCCAACTGTCTGGCGATTGCCCCCACCGCCACCATCTCCAACATCTTGGGCTGCTGCCCCTGCATCGAACCGAGCTACAAGAACATCCACACCAAATCGAACCTCTCCGGAGAATTCATCCACACCAACAGCCACCTCATTGAAGACCTCATGAAACTTGGCCTCTGGGACGAGGGAATGCGCAACGACCTAAAATACTTCGACGGCTCCGTCCAACCCATCGCCCGGATCCCCGATCACCTGCGCCAAGTCTACAAAACCGCCTTTGAGATCGAACCTACCTGGATTCTGCAATGCGCCGCCGTCCGTCAGAAATGGATCGACCAGGCGCAAAGCACCAACCTGTGGCTCGCCGACAACGACGCCCGCAAAGCCAGCTTCATGTATCGCGAAGCCTGGCAACGCGGCCTCAAGACCACCTACTACCTCCGCACCCTCAACAAGAGCGGCATCGACAACGCCCACCGAGACCGCAAGAAGGAATCCCCACAGCCGACGGAACAAGAAATTAAAGCCTGCTCCCTCGAAGCCATGCGCAACGGCGGCGAATGCGAAGCCTGCCAGTAATCGGTGTGCCCAAGAGAAAGATCATCATCAGTTGGAGTAGCGGCAAAGACAGCGCGTTGATGAGCGGCCAACTCCTGCGAGATCCTGCGTGGGAAGTGTCAGGTCTCTACAACACTCTCAATGAACAAGCCAACCGGGTCGACATGCACGGGGTTCGTGCGGAGTTACTGCGGCAACAAGCGACTTCCATCGGTCTTCCACTCTCCGAGATCGACTTGCCCTTCCCTTGCGACAACGCATCCTACGAAGCCAAGGTCGGCTCCAAGTTGGGGACTTTGAGACAGGTTCAGCTGTGACACGATTTGCCTCCTCAACTATGCTTCGGTCCGTCCGCGAATCATCTACATCAAAAACAAATATTCCTTCCGTGATGTCATTCGCTGGACCCGCTTTGAGATCCTTCGCTTCTTTGCGATCGCATTGGTTGTCGCTGCTCTCTACGAACTCGCCGGGCTGCATTGGCTGCAATTGCCCTGAACACCCGTCGCCTTGATCGGCACGGCCGTGGCCTTCCTGATCGGTTTCCAAAACAACGCCGCCTACGGACGTGCGTGGGCGGCGCGCAAGATCTGCACCGGCATTCTGAATGAATCCCGGGCCTTCGCCACCTTGGGCCGCGACATGGTTACCAACGAACACGCCAAGGAACCGTTGCCGGCGGACGAGTTGCGCGAGATCCATCGTTGCCTGGTTTACCGCCACTTGGCCTGGCTGACGGCATTGCGCTTTGCCATGCGATCGAAGCGTCCTTGGGAGACCTTCACCGAGCATCGGACGAATCAGGAATGGTACGACAAGATTTGCATTCCCGAACAGGATGGCTCGATGTCGGACGAGATTGCCAAACTTCTTTCTCAGGAAGAGTTCAAGGAAGTCATGGAGAAATCCAACAAGGCCTCGGCGCTCATGCCCCGGCAATCGGCTCATCTCCGTGAGCTTCAAGGAAGGGGACTGATTTGAGAGTTTGCGTTCCTTGAATTGGAACACCTCGTTCGTGATCTCTTCGCGCTCCAAGGCAAATCCGAGCGAATCAAAAATTTTCCCTACCCGCGGCAATACGCCACGCTTAGTTACGACATCGTGCGCGTGTTTGTCCTGTTGCTCCCCTTCGGCGTCATCCCCGAGTTCTCAACCATCGGCAACACCCTCAGCTCCGAGCATCCGCTCGTCGGGAAATACTTCATCTGGCTCGGCGTTCCTTTCAGCGTGATCGTTTCCTGGGTGTTCAACACCATGCAACGCATCGGCGTCGCCGGAGAAAACCCCTTCGAGGGATCCGCCAACGACGTGCCCATTTCGACGATGGCGCGAACCACCGAAATTGAAATGCGTGAGATGTTGGGAGAATCACCGGATATGATCCCGGAACCTTGCGGGGACGTGGACGGCGCGACGGATGCGTTGTTGGGTAAGGTCTACGACGAGTTGCAGCGGGTGGCAGCGGCGAAGGCAGCTCCGGGGCAGACTTTGCCGACGACGGTCTTGATACATGAGGCTTGGTTGAAGATCGCACGGGCGGACCTTACGAAGTTTGCGAATCGGCGTCATTTCGTCGGCACGGCGGCGGATGATGAAGCGTTGAATAACCCGACACCGTCGGGGGGGGGGGGCATCCCTAAGCTCACTGGCAGTATTGCTGACAGCCTTCCCAGCCTTTCCGGTTTCGCAGGCTTCAAAGAAGAGCTTGCTCGGTGATATCGCTCACGGTGTTTGCGGGGATGACAGCTTGGGAAAACCGGGTTGTCAACGCCCGCCGAGCTACGGGGCATAAGGGGAAAAACGAGGGACGTGGAGTTCTCACCATCTGGTTCTCAGCTTCATCCGGTGGAAGACAACTGACCGGGGGTAGAAGCAATTCCGATGCGGATGTCCTCCAGGAAGCGCTCCCGTGCTCGTAGAGCATCCCTTGCTGCCTGCCTCGCTTCGGCCACCTTGATCGGATCTCCGTCGCACAGCCGGTTCACGAGATTCCGTGCTCCCGGACCATGTGACTCCCCATCGATCGCAATGTGTCGCTCAAGATAGGCGTGGAAGATAGGAGCTCGATCACGATCGATTTTCAGATTGTTCAGGATATTGCCGAAGAGCAAGGGAACGAGACTCTCCCTACCCTCGGAAAATGCGGTTGCGACTAGATGGGGTTGATCCAATTCCAGCACGCCAAAGGTATTCTGCAGAAATCTGCGGGCTGCAATTGGAATGTCACAAGAGATGGTCGCGCCGGCAAAACCAGATTGAGCCACCTTCTGGACAAAATCCCTCACCGGGCGCACATCTGCTCCCACCTCCTCCATGCTCATGACATACAAATCATAATGGCTTCCTGTGATCTCGATATCGTGGCCGGCGACCTGCACGATATCGCTTTCCTCTGCCGACACAATTTCGTTGATCAATCTGCAGACCTCAGGGTCTTGGGGGGGCACCCAGGGAACTCGCGCAGGAGCAAAACAGTTCTGAAGGTATTTCAGCAACGACATAAAGTCCCACACGGCGTAGACGTGGTTCTCCATGAAGAACCTCAAACTGCTCAAATTCGTGAGCTGGAGATTGGGTTCATAGGCACTGCCAGAGTATCGGTCGAGAACCCCGAAATTGGATTTTGATGAATCACCCACGACAGCCGGCAGGATGATCTGCACGGCCGGAGGCCTAAATACCCCGAATGGATTAAAAGCCTCAAGAATCAGACGCGCTACGTCTGCCTCCGACAAGAATACCCCGAGCGGGGTATGAACTCACGGGACACCACGCGCTAGGGTGTGTTCGAAAACCGTTCAACACAACCAGTCATAGATGGAGGCCAAG
>JBMYQZ010000610.1:0-3736 GCA_049601855.1 Limisphaerales bacterium
CCCAAAATGGGCGCTTCGAAAATTGGATCCCCAAGCGATCAGGCACCGGCAGCCAAAACCTTGGCGAGACGGGACTTCTTGCGGCTAACTGTGGAGCGGTGCAGAACTCCGTTCTTCCAAGCCTTGTCGAGGGCGGAAACGGCGAGGCGATGAGCTTCGGTTGCGGCGGCTTTATCGTCACCGGCGGCGACAGTGCGAAATTTCTTCTCCAAAGTGCGCACGCGGCTCTTGGCGTCCTTGTTACTCTGCTCTTTCGCAACGTTGCTGCGTTGGCGCTTCTGGGCTGACTTGGTGTTCGGCATATGTTTTCAGTTCCGTATTTCCGGCAATAAAGGGCGCGAAAATACCGAATTCAAAGGGATTGTCAATTGTCGCGTGGAATTTTTTGCGACCAGCGAAAACCCCAGGAATCACTATTTCTTGGCCTTCTTGCGTGCCACTTTCTTTTTGGGAGCCGGAGCCGGATCGTCTTCGATCGCATCGGGAGCCAATCGTGTCTGTCCCTGCACCCATTCGGTGGCGCGGTGCACAAGTGAGGTCGCATCAGGGAGATTCAGCTTATGTTTGATGTTCTCCCGATAGGTTTCAATTGTCTTGAAGCTCAATCCCAGTGACTCGGCGATGTCCCGCGTCCCCTTTCCTGTGCCCAGAAGGCGAAACACCTGTAATTCCCGATCGGAAAGCATCTCCACATCCGTACCTTCCGTTTCTCCGCGAGTGTCCACCATGCGCCGAACCGCCAGGGCCGCAACGCGTTTGCTAACGAACAGGTCACCCTCGAGAATGGTTCGAATCCCCTCCAGCACGTCATCGGTGGCCCGTTCCTTCATGATGTATCCCTGCGCCCCCGCTCGCAACGAGCGCTCCGCGTAGAGGGTCTCGTCCAGCTGCGAGAGGATCAGGATCGGCATCTCCTCGCGCTGTGCCTTGAGGGCCTTGATCAACTCGAGGCCATCGCCGTCCCCAAGGCAAAGGTCGAGCAGCAGGAGATCCGGCTGAGTTTCTTCAATCCCCGACAAAGTACCGTTTACGCTCTCCGCTTCACCGCAACAATGCATGTCAGGCGTCGCATCGATCATACTCTTGATACCCAATCGCAGGAACGGGTGATCATCCGCGATGAACACTTGGGTCTTCTTGTCGTCAGCCATGGTTGTGGTTCATTTGTCTTCCTTCCGTGGCAGCTCGTCCACATGAGTCACTCGATTTCGCCCGGTAAGTTTCGAATGATAGAGCGCTTCATCCGTGGACGAAACGAATTTATCCATGTCGATCGCCTCCTCCTCCATCGTCCCGACCCCGATACTTACGGTAATCTCCCGCTTGTCCCATCCACCACCCTCAATGTTCGCGCGAATCCGTTCCGCCAAGCCGAGCGCATTCTCACGATCGGTGTAGGGCAGAAGAACCACAAATTCTTCCCCCCCATAACGCGCCACCAGATCCGTCGAGCGCGTCGAGTCGGTAATGATCCGGGCCACCTCCTTCAAGACCTCGTCCCCCGCCGGGTGGCCGTAAGTGTCGTTGAACGGTTTAAACTTGTCCACGTCCATCATCATGATGCTGAGAGTCTCGCCGTAACGCGCCGCGCGATGGTATTCGCTGTCCAACTGGGTCTTGAAGGTGCGGTGATTCTTCAAGCCGGTCAGACCGTCAGTGGTCGCCAGTTCTTCGAGCTTTTCATTCGCCAGGCGGAGCTGTTCCTGTTGTTCGCGCAGCTGCCGGTTGCGCTCGTGCAATTCGGCCTGCGTGTTGATCAACTGGCGGTTCTGCTGCACCGCGCAGTCGTAGGTCGAGAACAGCAGGTTGACCATATGACGGCGCCCGGCACTGACCTGTTGTTTCTCCCCTTCCACGAAGACATCCAAAGGCTTGCCATCCGGCTCCGGAGCCCCGGGTGGATGATCCAAGAGTTCCTTCACACTCCGCAGGAGCAAATCGCGGGTATAGGGCTTGGTGAGGTAATAGTCACACCGCGCCTTGAGGCCCTGCAAAATGTTCGCGGGGCTGGACAGCGTCGTCAGCAAGATCACCGGGATCGCGTGCCAGCGCTCATCCGACTTGATCTGTGAACACATCTCGTAGCCACTCATCCCCGGCATATCGATGTCCGAGAGAATGAGATCCACCGATTGCTGTTGGAGAACGTCGATCGCCTCCTCCGCACTGCGGGTCATGATCGGCTCGTACTTGCCGAAGCGGAAATGATTGCGCAGCGCGAGCGATTCGGTCGGATTGTCTTCGACAACCAGGATCGCGTTTTGATCAGCAGCGGCGCTCATACAGAAGGGGTCACTCGCGATAGAAATCGAGCGTCTTGCTCAAGCCATCCGCGAACGAGACTTCGGGTTCGTAACCGAGCCCGGCCCGGGCGGCGCTGATGTCCGCCTCGGAAAACTTGATGTCACCGGCGCGATCTTCCTTGTGCAACGGATCGAGACTCTGATCTGTCAACTTGTTCAACTCCGCGGCCAGCTCGAGCAGATTGATGCTGCCGCCACAACCGATATTGAACACTCCGCCAGCCACTTTTTCGGAATCCCCTTCGGCCGCGAGCAAATTGGCGTTCACCACGTTCTTAACGTAGACGAAGTCGCGGGACTGTTTGCCATCCCCGAAAATGTTCGGCGCGTTTCCTTCCAACATCGTCGTGCAGAACTTTGCGATCACGCCGGAGTAAGGCGAGTTGAACGACTGCCGTGGACCGAACACGTTGAAGTAGCGGAAGCTGACCGCCTCCAACCCGTAAAACTCATGAAACATCACACCGTAACGCTCCGCCGCGTATTTCTGCAGGCCATACGGCGAAATCGGACGAACTCCATCGGATTCCTGTTTCACCGGCTTCTCCGCATCACCATAGACGGCGGACGACGACGCAAACATAAACCGCTTCACCCCGTAGTCGCGAGCAGCCACCAGCATCTGCAAGGAGGCGTCGAGATTCTCTTCGTGGGTCTCAACCGGTTTTTCCACGGAAAGCGGAACGGACGGCTGCGCGGCTTCGTGGAAGACCCAGTCGCAACCCTGCGTCAGCTTGCGGATCAATTCAGTATCCCTCACGTCGCCCTTCACAAACTCCACCTCATCACCGTTACCGACCCAGGCGAGATTCTTTTCGTCTCCCGTGCTCAGGTTATCCAAGACAACCACCTGTGCGCCGCGCGCACACAATTCCTGCGTGATGTGAGAACCAATGAAACCGGCTCCTCCAGTGACAAATGCTTTCATATATCTATTGGCTGCACCACCGGTTCCCAACGTGTGTGAGACGCGGCGGTTGCGGGACGCGGAGTCTTCGTCAGGCGATTGGCCGGGGCAAGAGCAAAGTCGATTTCCCACCGCCCAGACGCGAATTCCGTAAACTTCCCTAGCCGCGAGACAGGTCACAAACTTATCCCCAATTCGCGAAAGGAATTGCCGACCCGGCACTCCATCCAATAGCTTCTTCCTGTGCCAGTGCAGTTCACGATCCTGGGCAGCGGTTCCACCGGCAACTGCGCCTACTTGGAAACGGACGATGTCCGACTGCTCATCGACGCCGGCTTCAGCGGCAAACAGATCCGCGAACGCCTCGCCTCCATCAACCGCACGCCCGAACGCCTCACCGGGATTCTCGTCACCCACGAACATTCCGATCACAGCGGCGGCGTCGAGCGGCTCTGTGCGCATCACTCGCTCCCGGTGTGGACCGCGGTGGGTACGGCCCGCGCGGTATTCTCGCCGGATTTCGAGT
>JBMYQZ010000611.1:0-3726 GCA_049601855.1 Limisphaerales bacterium
TGCGAGCTTCATTTCCCGCGGCGTCATTGGCAGTGTAGCACCGGAAGCGACAGTGCTTCCACCGTTGTATGACATGGTCGACGATGGGTTTCCGCCCATCGTCGTGAGTTCGGGCAACCTCCGGAATTTCGTAACCAAAATCAACGTCACCCGTTTCTTCGTAATGCTTGATCTTCACGTCCGGCGCGATCTCGTAGAGCATTGCCTTGAGATCATCGCTCTTGAGTGGAGGATAATCCACCCGCCGCAATTCGCCGTTAATGCGGAGCATCGGATTATTGCCAGAGGCGAGATGCAGGTCAGACGCCTTTTGCGTCATCATTAAGTTGAAGAATGCGTCGATCTTGGCCATACCAGAAGGGTCTTGTTGCGGTCGCAGAATGACCCCGTTTCATGAACGAACTCCAGCAAATTATCCGTGCCGAAATCGAATCGAATGGACCGATGACCTGCGCGCGTTTCATGGAACTCGCGCTCTACCACCCCGAACACGGCTACTACGAGAAACGATCCAACCAAGTGGGGCGATCGGGCGACTTCATCACGAGCGTCAGCGTCGGGGACTTGTTTGGTCGTTTGCTGGCCGAGCGTTTCGTCGAATGGCTTCGAGAACTGGAACAACGTGGCGTCGAACCACCCTTTCAACTGGTTGAAGCCGGCGCCCATCAGGGTCAACTCGCCGCAGACATCCTGGCGACTTTGCAAGAACGACACGCCGAGCTTTATGACAAAGTTGAATACGTAATCATCGAGCCTTCGGAGCGGCGACGACCTTGGCAGCGCGAGTTCCTCAAGGCGTGGTCGGAAAAAATCACGTGGTGGGAGACCTGGCAGGATTCGGTTTATGGAGTCGTCTTCTCCAACGAATTGTTGGATGCCTTTCCCGTACATCGCTACCGCTGGCATAGAGAAGCAAACCGCTGGCGGGAATTGGCTGTATCCGGTCCTGGGTGGTGTGAGATCGAGGCCGAATTCCCGTTTGCTTTGGCTCCGGACGTGATCGCCGCGCTTCCCGATCGATTCGAGGCGGAATTCGCACCGCAAGCAAGAACCTGGTATCGCGAAGCGGCCGAGTCGTTGAAAGCTGGCTGGTTGACGTCAATCGATTACGGCTTCGACAGCGAGGTCTTGGTTTCACCCAATCACCCCACCGGCACACTCCGTGCCTACCAGAACCATCAACACGCGGATGATCTCCTCGCCTCGCCCGGAGAACAGGACCTGACCGCCCACGTCAATTGGGCCGCGATCCGATCCGACGGCGAAGAACAGGGACTGACGACAACGGGCTTGATCGATCAATCCCGCTTCCTCACCCAAATCCTCGCCGATGCAACCGCAGCAGATTCCGGCGCATGGCAAATGACACCAAAGGAGATCCGCCGATTCCAGATGCTCACCCACCCGGATCATCTCGGCCACAAATTCCAAGTGCTCGTCCAGCAACGCTGAGGGAGGCCAGTGATTCAAATCGTCACTTATGATAAACATCCAGCATCTTTATTTGACTTACGGAAGTGAGGTGGTAGCTTCGCGAGCAGTAGATGAATCGATCGCGGATTAAAGTTGCGGGGGCGGATGCGGTGTATCATTGCATTGGCCGAATCGTGGGTGGGGAGATGTTGTTGGGAGAGCCTGAGAAGGAGGTGATGCGCAAGTCGATGTGGCGATTGGCTGATTTTTGCGGAGTGGAGATCATCACCTATTGCTTCATGAGCAACCATGTTCACCTCTTGGTGCGCGTGCCAGCCGAGGAGGACATCATCGATGCCGAGATCGTTCGTCGGGTCGTCCGGCTTTACGGCAAGGGGGAGACCTGGATTCAAAACATCGTTCACGGATTTCAGGAGACCGGAAATCTCTCCTCCTCGACGCGGATGGCACTGCAGGCGCGGATGGGAGACATTTCGGTTTTCATGAAGGAATTCAAGCAGCGGTTCTCAAAGTGGTACAATCGGCGGCACGGCCGCTTCGGCACTCTGTGGGCGGAGCGATTCAAGAGCCTGTTGGTTGAGGAAAGTGCGGAGGCGATTCAGACGATTTCGATGTACATCGACCTGAATCCGGTGCGAGCCGGATTGGTGGAGGACCCGAAGGATTATCGATTTTGTGGACACGGTGAGGCGGTCGCGGGATCGACGACGATTCGGCGAGAGGTGGTTCGCTTCCTTGGGGAATCGAGCTGGCGCCGCGCCGCAGCAGAGTATCGGAAGACAATGATGGTTTACGGCGCGGAGGCCACACGGGCCAAGCAAGCGGTCATCCCTCGGGCAACGGTGGCGAAAATCCTGAGTGAAGGGGGTCTACCACGTCCTGGCCAACTCCTGCGATTGCGAGTTCGCTATTTCAATGACGGTCTAGTGCTAGGTTCCCGAGAGTTCGTTGAGGGTGTTTTCGAACAGTTCCGTGATCGATTTGGTTCCAGACGAAACCAGGGGGCACGCCCGATGCGGGCGATGGGAATGTTGGCGGGTAGCTTGGTGACGGCGCGAGATCTGCGCGTCAAGGTGGTGGAATAAACGATCCCTCCAGACGGGGCGAAGGGAGTCCTAACTCGACGCTTGTTTCAGATCCCCACGGCGTTTGGCCATACTGGTGAAAAACTCGTAGCCCTCGCGCAGACGACGAGCCATGACGCGGGAGTCTTTCAACATGGTGCCGATTATTCGAAGGATGGGTTTGGGGCGCAGGTAATATCGGCGATAAAACCGTTCCACCTCCTCAAAGATCTCTTCCTTCGAGAGTTCGGGGTATTCGAGCGAACTTTGTTGGAAGCCGTCACCGTGGACGATGTCGGTCTTGTTGGTCCTGGCAAACCACTGATTCATCTTGGCCATCTCGTAGAGTTCCGTTCCTGGATACGGTGCGGCCAAGGAGACCTGGATGCTGAAGACGTCGAGTTCCTGCGCAAAGCGAATGGTTTGCTCCATCGTCTCTCGCGTCTCGACAGGGAGTCCGAGGATAAAGGTGCCATGCACGGTGACGCCGGCCCGATGACAGGCCTTGGTGAAGTTGCGCATCTCCTCAGTGGTGACGCCTTTCTTGATGTTCTTCAGGATCTTGTCGTTGCCGCTTTCGTAACCGACGAGGAAGAGCCGCAGGCCGTTGTCCTTGAAGAACTTGATGGTGTCGTAATTCAGATTCGCGCGGCTGTTGCAGGACCAAGTGATGCCGAGTTGGCCGAGCTTCTTGGCGATCTCGCGTGCCCTCGGGAGATTGGCGGTGAAGGTGTCATCGTCGAAGAAAAACTCTTTCACCTCCGGAAACTGTTCCTTCATGTACGCCATCTCGTCCGCGACGTTTTGCGGTGAGCGAACGCGATACCTGTGTCCACCAATTGTCTGCGGCCACAGACAGAAGGTGCATTGCGCAGGGCATCCGCGACCGGTGTAAAGACTCAGGTAGGGATGTAGCAGATAGCCGATCAGGTACTTCTTGATGTCGAGATCACGCTTGTAGACATCCGCCACCCACGGCAGTGTGTCCATGTCGTGAATCAATTCACGCTCCGCGTTGTGGCGAATCTTGCCTTCGGAATCCCGCCAAGAAAGACCGGCAACATCCGCGAGCTTGCGGCCCTCAGCGACTTCCTTACAGGTGAAGTCAAACTCCTTGCGCCCCACCCAATCGATAGCCTTCGAAGCTTTCAGGGTTTCAGCCGGCAACACCGCGGCGTGGGCGCCGACGAAACCAATCTTCGTTCCCGGCCGCTGATCCTTGATCGCT
>JBMYQZ010000612.1:0-3718 GCA_049601855.1 Limisphaerales bacterium
TGCCGGGCTGGTAGAAGCCAAGTTCGGAGTTCAGTCGGTCAATTTCATCGAGGGCCTCCTCGCCGGCAGCTTGGAGGTGAGCTGGGTCCTCGCCGTGAAGAACGAACTCGAAGCGCGTGCCCATGGCTTGACGGGCGAGGATGACGGGTTCGTTCATGGGTTAACAAAAAACGGGTCCCGCATTTGCAGGACCCGTTTCGCGAAGGTTGTTCGATCAGGAACGCGGAAGCGTGCCGTAGGTCATCTTGATTTCCTTGCCGGCGGCGTCGGTGACCTTGCGGGTCTTCTCGTCGAAGAGGCACATGACGTTCATGCGCTCAGACATTTCGGCCATCGAGATGACGGTCTGCACGCGAATGGCGAGATCGATACCACAGTTCGGCTCCTTGCCGGTGCGGATGGACTCGTACCAGTCAGCGTGGTGTGCGGGAACCGTCTCCGGCTTGAAGGGTTCGCTAGTGTATGCGTCGATTTCGTCGGCGAACGGACGCTCGGGCGTGAGCTGGACCTTATTGCCGGACATTTCGAGGCTGGCCTGTTGTCCGCGGATCATTTCCTGCGTGCCAACTTCGTTGACCGAGGAGCTGGTGATGTGCATCACCGTTCCGCTCGGGAATTCGGCGATGAGCTGCGTGATCTCCGGTACGTCGCGCTTCTGGGTTCCGGGAGAGTTCTTGTCCGTGTCGCAAGGCTGCGAACCGATGCAGGCGACGCGTTTCGGGAATTCCGGATTGCCGGTGGCGATCATGTACGGATGCAACTTGTGCGGCATGAGGTCCCCGAGAAGGCCACTGCAGTACGGCTGGTACTTGCGCCAACGGAAATAGTGATCCGGGCTGAAATCCACCTTGGTGTGCACGTGGCCCAACCAGAAGTTCCAGTCAATGTCATCCTTGGTCGCCCAAGTCTTGATTGGATAGTTCCATTCGCCCTTCGGCGCGTTGCGCATGTAGGAACCTTGGAGCATCACGGCCTTGCCGATTTCGCCATCCTTGACCATTCGGGCTGCTTCGTGCCACTTGAGATCGGAAGAGCCTTGGGCGCCGACCTGGAACTTCTTTTTCGCCTTCTTGACCGCGTCGTAGATTTCCCAGGCTTCGTCGAGATAGCGGGTCATGGGCTTCTCGCAGTAGACGTGCTTGCCGGCTTCGAGGGCGGCGACGGAAACCTTGGTGTGCCAGTGATCGACCGTGCCAACGAAGATGGCGTCGATGTCCTTCTCCTTCTCAATCAGCTTGCGGTAGTCGTCGTACTGAGTGGGATTCGGATTGCTGCCGCGCTTGATGTGACCGGCATACATGTCGGTGCGGAACTTGGACACGTCGCAGACGGCGACGGACTGCACGTTGTTGGCGACGTGATTGGTTTGGGTGTCACGGACGTGACGACCACCTTGACCACCGACACCGATGTGACCGACGAGGATCTTGTCGTTCGCGCCAACGACGTTGGCAGACGGAGCCTGGTTTTGTCCATAGATCGGGGATCTGGCGAAACCGGCGGCGCCAACGACGGCCGCGGCAGTGCCGGACTTTTGGATGAAGCTGCGACGGGTGGTCGAGCCGGATGCTTGATTCTCTTTGCTCATAAAATCGCTAATTTTTCTGGGTTAAAGGTCGGACAGCGTAGCCAAACGTATTACGCGGTCAAACAATTACACAGACTGCAAAATGCCCGTTCTATTCGAAAAGTGGCAATTTCCGGTATTTGGTTGCGGGTAGCGTCCAAAGCGTAGAATGCTGGCGGCAGTATGAGCGACATCCTGAAAGCCTGTCACAACCTGCCAGCCAAGTCCTACGAAGCCGGCGAGGTATTGATTGAAGAAGGCAAGTCCGGCTGCAAATTGCTCATCCTGGAGTCGGGAGAGGTTGAGATCACCAAGCGCGATATCCGCATCAATGTGGTTTCGGCACCCGGATCATTCTTTGGCGAGGTGTCGATTCTTTTGGGCAAGCCGACGATGGCAGCGGTGCGGGCCTTGGAACCGACTACGGTCTTGGAGGTGGAGGATGGGCTGGCGTTCCTGAAGGAGAATCCCGAGGCGAACGTTGAACTCTCGCGTCTCCTGGCCAAGCGGCTTGATGGAGTGACGAATTATCTCGTCGATCTCAAGCAACAGTTCAGCGATCAGGACAACCACTTGGGAATGGTCGACGAAGTCTTGGAAAGTATTCTTAACCTTCCCAACAAGTGAGGTTCAGGCGAGGACTTCCACCTCGCTGAAATTCTCCAGGCTGACACGTTCAGTTCCCGCTTGGGAAATCCAGGTCACGTCTCGATCTTCGGTATTCCAAACGAGAAATGAAGGGATAGCGCCGTGTTGCCGGCCGGCGTTGAAGACGAAGGTGTTACCAATGCGGTGAAACCAGGCCCCGTTCCTCACAAAGGGCGCTTCGTGGACATGCCCCGTAAATACCAAGTCGGGTTGATGGTCTTCGATCCATTTTCCCGCGCTCGGGTCACCACAATGTCGTTTGCCGTTCCAGCTGAGGGGTGTTTCGTGAGGAGGGCAGTGGTAGATCCAAGCCCATTGCGCGCGTGCCTCGTCAGAGTCGCGTTCAATCTGCTTGGCGACTTCTTCGCGAACGATGTCTCCATCCCACCAAGGCATAATGGAGAAGAGGGTTTCGCCAATGGTGATCGTTTCGCCGTCTGTCGAGACGCGCTCGCTGCTGCCTTCTTGCAGCCAGGTGGCATTCCATTCGCCGTTGGGGAGCTTGTCTTTGCAATCGTGGTTGCCGGAGCAGACGACCACGCGGGTCTTGGTGGCGAGGTTGCGCAGATACTTCAGAGCCACAGTGGCTTGAACATCACGTTCCACGATGGAGACCAGATCGAGCAGGTCGCCGACGATGAAGACGGCGTCGAACTTGTCAGCGAGGGACGCGACCCAATCGAACTGTTTGAGCGAGTAGTGGATGTCCGCGACGATGAGGAATTTCATTGGAGTCGGGCACGGACGGATTCGTAGTCGAAGACGCAACCGCCCCAGGTGCCGCCGCTGGCGGCTTGAAGAATTGCCCAGAGCTTGGTGTCGTCAGGTAGGTCGGGGTGGGCGGCGAGGTCGTCGCGGGACGGTCGTGAGGCGAGATCGTCGGGGCCGATGTAATCGATCGTGCCGGTGAGGTTGTTCCGATCGACTTCGATACGAATCGGGTCGCCATCGAGGAGTTTGCCAATCGGGCCGCCGGCGAGCGCTTCAGGTCCGACGTGTCCAACGCACGCGCCGGTGGAGACTCCGGAAAAGCGGGCGTCAGTGATCAGGGCGACGTGCTTGCCAAAGGGGAGATATTTGAGGGCGCTGGTGACCTGGTAAGTCTCCTCCATTCCGGTACCGAGCGGTCCAATGCCGGCGATCACCATGACGTCGCCGGCTTCAATTTTGCCGGACTTGATTGCGGCAATGGCCGCCTTCTCGCTGGTAAAAACCTTCGCGGGGCCTTCTTTCCGGTAAATGCCGTCGTCATCGACCACCGATGGATCGATGGCGGTGCTCTTGATCACACTGCCTTCGGGAGCGAGGTTGCCCGTCGGAAAGGTGGCCGTGCTGGTGAGGCCACGCTCCTTGGCTCGCGGTGGGGACATGATGACCTCGTCCGATTCGACACCATCGAGGGATAAGAGGATTTCACGAAACCGAGTCCGCCGGTCAGAGGATTCCCAAGCGCTGAGGTTCTCGCCCAAGGTCTTGCCGGAGGCAGTCATGACATCCAGATCG
>JBMYQZ010000613.1:0-3711 GCA_049601855.1 Limisphaerales bacterium
TTGATGCGAACCATCTTGCAGAGGGCATCGATGTCGGCTTCCTCGATCGTGCCGACGTGCATGATGCCGGCACTGTTGAACACGAAGTCGCAGCTGCCAAACTCGCGGACGGCGGTGTCGATGAGCAGTTGTGGCATCGTGGTGTCGGCAATGTCTCCGGCGACTACGGCGCAATTGCCCAACTCAGCGGACAATTCGACCAGTCGGCCGGTGCGGCGTCCCGTGAGGACGAGTTTCATGCCGGCCGCGGAGAGTTCGTGGGCGACGCCTTCGCCGATGCCGCTGGCGGCGCCAGTGATGATTCCGGTCTGAACTTGGAGACTCATGGGGTTACCTGGTTGCGTGAACGGTCTCGACGTATTTGAGGTTGCCGGTGTTGCCGTCGAAGAATTGAAACATGACGTGAGGTTTCGGATAGGCGACCCAACGGTGGGTGCCGGGCTCTTTCGGATTGTCGAAGGCGTTGTTGACCTGCACGACGCAGTAGTTGGGGAAACGTCGGTGTTCGCGGGGAATGTCGGCGAGCAGATGGCTCGACCAACGGACGTCGCATTCGCGTGGGCCATACTTGAACTTCCCTTGGATCGGCAGATTGCCGGCATCGATGGCGGAGCGGTGATTGGGTGAATTGTGCGGGGCGGAGGCGAATTCCCAGACGTTGTCGGTGATCTTGATGGCGTGGCTGTTGTGGAGATCGCCGGTGAGGACGAAGACGGGTCGTTTGATTTCGTCGGTCCAGTGACGGATGAGTTTCTCGCGTTCGTGAAGGAAGACCGTCCAGGCGTCGTCTTTGCCGGCGGCATTGTTTCGATCGAGGTTCGCTGCCCCGGCGCCGACGTGTGGGACCATGAAGTTGACGGTGGAGGCGATGAAGAAGAAGTCAGCGTCGCTTTGTTCCATCGATTGCATCAGCCACTTGAGCTGGGCTTTGCCGAGCATCGAGCGCTTTGGATCGGCGGGCGTGGTGACGTCGTGCAAATCGCGGTCGGTGCGGGTATCGATGAGGAAGAATTCACAATTGGATACGCGGAACTTTCCATAGGCGCGTCGGCCGATGGAGTAGACGGATTCCTTGGTAGCCAGAGGCCTGGGTGTGATACGCACGCGATGTTTGTCCAATACTTCCAGAATGCGATAAACGCCGTGATTTGGATCACCGAGCTTTCGATCTGGTTCGGGCGACTTCACCCCAGCAAGGTAGCCGCCGAAATGAACGTGGAGGGTTGCCATTTCATCGAGGGGTAGCTTGGTGAAGTCAGTGTTGAGGTCGGTGAGCATGTCTGAGCCTTTCTTTAGCTGCCCGCGACTGAAATGAGCTGGGCGATCAAACTCCTGTGGATTCGCCCAGGCGAGATAGTCGAACCAGGCCTGCGTTGCCGGATCTCGAAAGACGGCGCGACGATTGCGGAAGCCGGCAGTGGCGCAGCCGTAGATGTCGTTCACCAATTCGTGATCGTCGGCGGTGAAGAAGCTGGGGATGTTCGCATGCCATTGGCGGAGGTGCGGGGCGCGGTCCCAATAGAGTTTGTAGTTCTCCCAAACGCCGGCGACGGCCGGGCTCAGTTGGAGGATCTCCGGGATGGAGGCGTCGATGGTGCCCGTTTGTTTCTGCCACTCAGGAACCGTGTATTCCCGCTTTTCCTCGTAGAGCCAGTCACCATTGAGGATCGCGAAGTGGATCTTGTCGGCTACGAGTCGATTCATGGTCTCGTAGGTCTTGAGCGGCACCTTGAGTTCCGGGCCGTGTCGCTGGTTGTTGCAGCAGCCGACTTCGAAGCGGAAGTTGAAGAGGCCGTCTGGATTGTACTGCTCGTTGGCAAACGCGCGTCCGTCGGGGAGCGTGCGGAAACTACCGGTTCGGGGTTTGGAGGGAGGGACAGTATCGACGTAGTAGAAATATCGTGTGTCTGACTGGAGACCGCGGAGAGTCATGATGGCGGTGTTGTCGTGGCCCAAGCGGGTTTCTTGCCGATCTGAAGAGAGGGAGAGATTGCGATCCGGTCCGAATTTGACTTGGACGGAACTCGGCTTCGCCGTGCGTACCCAGATTGACATCGTATCCGTTCCCGGGCGGCCGAGGACTGGACCGTGAGTAATTTGGGCGTTGAGACTCGCGATGAAACCCAGCGTGATGACGGCGACTGATCGGAACATGCTTGGGCGATAGTTCCGGCGTGGGCAGACGGGCGCAAGCGAAGAGAGTTGAATCTTGGCGGCTGAATCTGGAAAGTCCGCGCCGATGCTCGCAGTCATTTCACCTGCCAAGACGCTGGATTTCGAAACGCCGCCGCTGATCGAGAAGCACACGATGCCGGATTTTCTCGATCAATCGGAGAGGTTGATCGCCAAGCTACGGCGCGTGTCCAAGAAGAAGCTGGGCGCGTTGATGTCGATCAGTCCGGACCTGTCCGCGTTGAATACGCAGCGTTACCAGGACTGGAGCCAGCCGTTTACTCTGAAAAACGCCAAGCAGGCGATCCTGGCGTTCAAGGGGGATGTCTATACTGGTTTCGAATTGGAGAAGTTCACCGCGAAGGATTTTGATTACGCGCAGGATCATCTGCGGATCTTGTCGGGATTGCATGGGTTGTTGCGTCCCTTGGATCTGATCCAGCCCTATCGTCTGGAAATGGGAACGGCGCTGGCTACGAGGGGCGGCAAGAATCTGTATGCGTTCTGGGGTTCAAAGATTTCCGAAGCCTTGAATGAGGCACTCGCGGCATCGGGTAGTAATGTGCTCATCAATCTTGCCTCGCAGGAATACTACGGCTCGGTCGACAAGAAGACGTTGAATGCGCGGGTAATCTCCTGCTCCTTCAGGGATCTCAAGAACGGGCAATACAAGATCCTGAGTTTCTTCGCCAAGAAGGCGCGTGGGACGATGTCGGATTACATCATCCGGAATCGGATCAGCGATCCCGCGGGACTGAAAGATTTTGATGGGATGGGCTATCGCTACGACGCCAAGACGTCGACGGAAGACGAGTGGGTGTTCACGCGCGACGAGCCCGTTTGAATGTAGCGGAATTCGCAAGAATTCCGAAGAGAGATGATCGGAAGATTTTGCATCTTCCGCTACGAAGAGTCGGCTACTGGATCTTCGCGTTCGGTTTGACGAAACGCAGTTTCTGAGGCGCACCGGTCCTTTCAAATACGCCGGCCGCGTAGCTGAATGAGGCGCGCATCTGATCCGGGCTGACGGGCGCGCCGCCTCCGTTCACACCCCCAACGATGGACAGTTGACGCGGCGCGATCATGGCGGCGATGTGCTGCACATCTCCCAGATCGCGCAAAATACCGGGAACGATCAATCCGAGGCGGTGGCCTTCGTAAGGAACATCGCTGATGTAGCTGGAGAGCAGGTCCACGGCGAACGTGCGTTCGATGCGGTCGTCCATGGCGGCGGTGGTGACGGCGACCAAGGCGGCGGGTCCGACACCGATGAGGGTCGTGGGGCCAAAGGTTTCGCGGGCATTGAGGAAGGCGCGGACGTCCTGAACCCATTGACCGAGCAGGGGACGTCCGAGCCAGAGGGACCATTCGGCCGTGTTGTGATCTGGAGCGCGGCGGATTTTATCGCGGTGGTAGGAATGTTCGCCGGTAGCGCGGAGGCTGAAGGTTTCGACGGTGTGACCCTGCTGACGGAGGGATGCGGCGATGGAGTTGGTCTGGCTCGCGGCGGCGCCTTCCATGGTGAGAATGATGTATTGC
>JBMYQZ010000614.1:0-3709 GCA_049601855.1 Limisphaerales bacterium
TTTGGCTTCAAAACTCCTTCCGCGGCGGGAGCTTGTGAAGCGGGGTGATTTCCGTTCACGGGCGAGTTTCTTGGGCTATCGTTGTTCCCATGGAAGAGGGACTTAATCTGTTCAGACAGTATGGTTCAAGGAGTGAAGCAGAGGCTTCGCAGCCGTTTCTTTAGGAGGCTGATATTGCTTCGGACGTGGCTGCGGATGATGCCGTTGGTTGGGTTCCCAGTTTCGGAAGCTCGCTCTTTGGGCTGATGGTGCATTCAAACGATATCGAACGTGCCAGATTAGTTCTGGATGGCGAACAGGAGGAGGAGGCACCGTAGAATCGGACTCGATGCCTCGACGGGAAGCTACGTGGTCCGACGCCATTGTGTGAGAAGTCGAAACCCTTGGCCGCGATCCTGGTGTTGGCGTTCGGACCGCTGGGGCTCGTGTATGTTCGTGCTTGGACCACAGCCGGGGTCGGCTGGCTGATCTGGTTGCTCCTCGCGCTCCTCGATCTGGGGGCACTGTGGTATGCCATCGCTTTCCGCGTTCTTGGACCCATATACGCCTGCCATCTGATTGCGGAAGACGGACATCGTGGGGAACCGGATTTCGAGAGCCGGAGAATGCTGGAGGAGGCCGCTGAGATGGAAGATGTGTATCGATCGAGAGCGATAGAGATCTACCAAACCATCGTCGAACGGTATCCCGAATCGCGGGCCTGCGAGGAGGCCGAACGAAATATCGGGGTGTTGCGTCAGCGTCCGAATTGGACGGGCGATTAGTCGAGGCGAATCAGAATCGGATCACGAGGTCGTTGGTGCCGACGACCGTGTATTGGGTGGCTGCTCCCGGTATCCCGACAGATGCAAAAACCATTTGTGCTCGGGCAAAGAAAAAGACTTTCGCTTTGCCGTCCTTGTCGGTCTTTACCGCCTGACGTTCGTAGGGCGTGCCGCCCAGGCAATTGGTTCGGACGACGGCACCTTTGATCGGTTTACCCGTTGATTTCTCGACCACCGTGATTTCGTAGGACGAGAATCTTGGACCGGCCACAGGAGCGGTGGTCCAAGCCTGCCAATCCTGTTCGACGGGCTGAATTTCCACGGCGGTGGCACTGCTGGCGGAGGACTTGGCGGTCCGGTAGGCGCGCTGACGCAGGATGGTGAGGAGTGACAGAACTGTTCCGACCAAGAGGAATATGCGGAGGTGACGGGTCATGATCGTGATCGGGTTACCTTCCTATTTGGACATGGGATCAGAGAGGGTGTTCAACGTCGGCGGTATGCTTTCTCCTGCCAAGGATCGAGCTGAACGCTTGGGTTGGGTCGCGGTTCTTGACGATCGCGGACCATCGCCAGAAGGTGCGGTATGGATTTTTTGGGGTTCATGATTCCGCTGCGCATTTTCGGGATGATTTGCTTGGCGATCCGGCATGTGGAGACGAAACGCCCCGAACAATTGGTGAAGGATCAGCTGCTAATGTTCTTTGAGTCGCAGGAAAAGCTCCACGTGAAGGGGAATGGGGATCAATTGCTAATTCATCGAAAGCGAAGAGCGATCTGTTCATGGTCTCGCGGCCAACCTCGGGGCGTCTATGCAGGCGAACCCGGTTTGTATGCTCAGGCGAGCGAAAAGCCCGGTGAGGATTGACCGGGAATACCCTGATACTTAGCCTCACGTTGATTCATGGCTATCGCTATCCGACCGGCGACCGAAGACGACCGTTCCGCTCTGGCGAAACGTGGCGACGGCTTTGAAGGGACGGTGGCGAGATCTGCTTCGACCTTTGTCGCGGTGGAGGGCGAGGAGTTGCTTGGAAGCCTCAAGCTGGTGCCGAGTTCCGCGGAGAAATCCGCTGGCGGCCGACGGCCGAAGAATCTGTCGAGCGTTGTCGCGGGTCCTGAATTGTTGATCCTGCCGTTGTCGCTGGCACCCCGTGCGGTCCCGGAGGTCCCCGGTTTACTGCTGCAAAACGTTATCTCAGAATCCGAGAAGCATGGCAGCCCAATCCTGATCGCCTGGATCGACCCCGATCAATCGCACTGGATCGAGGCGTTGAAGGGCGGGGGATTTGCCTGCGTGGGATTCGATCCCACGAGGAATCCGAGCGCGTTTTGTTTCTGTCGCTTGAAACAGCCCTTGCTGACGGGGCGGGCATCGACGGTGCGTTCGCTGCCGGACGTGTCCGCCTTGATCGCGCTCGCGTTGAAAGGGCTGGGTCTCAAGCCGGGGCCGGCGACCCAGGATGGCAGCACGCACTATCCGCTGACGACCGAGGTCTCGATCTCGCAGAACACCATCGACGAATTCGAATCGGGTCGGCGTGCGGGTCCACCGCCCGAGGCCGTCGAGATGTTGGCTTGCGAACGAAACCTCGGTCACCCCAACTCCTCCTCGCCGCAATTCCTGACCGCGCATCGCGATGGCGTCATCACCTCCGGGCTGAAGTATGTGCGCAAGACACCGGATCGCGTGGAAGTCACCGGTGGCTATTGCAACGATGGCGTGTCGCTCGGCGTGTTGCTGGAACGGTTGCTGAATCTTTCCCGCGGTCGGATGTTTTCCACGGTGGAAATGACCGTGCCCGTGACCGCGATCGAGATGTTGGCGACGGCCGATGTGCTCGGCTTTGTTCCGGTCGCGTTTGTTCCGTCGCTAGCCGAGATCAATCATTCTCGCACGGATGCGGTCGTGGTCGTGCGTCACCTGATGATCGAAGATCTCGAACCGCCGAAATCAAGTGGCTTGGAGGCTGAAATTGCGGCGACCGTGCTGCGGACGATCGATCGGCAGAAGGACAGCGAGGCCATCGTCAAATTGCTGGGTGATCTGGAAGTATTCCGCGGATTGGGTCGCGAAGAACTTCGACGTCTTGCCGACCTCGGCAAACAGGAGCTGTATTCGCAAGGCAAACCGGTCTTTCGCAAGGGCGATGACGGCGACAAGGCCTACGTGGTCTTGCGCGGCCGGGTCGAGGTGAAGATGGAGGATCAGGAAATGGCGCTCGTCAGCTTTGAATCCGGTCGCATGTTCGGTGACTTTGCGTTGCTTGACGGTCGCCCTCGCAGTGCCGATGCCGTCGCCGAAGAAAACTCCATTCTCCTCGAGATCGATCGCCGCGACTTTCGCGATCTTATTCAACGGGAACCCGCGATGGGCCTGACAATCATGGAGAACCTCGCCCTGCACATTGTCGACCGCTTCCGGCGAATGACCAAAGCCGTCGAAGACTCCGGGGTCGATCTGCGCTACTGACGCTTAGCGGTGGATAAACGTGACCGTCACGTCGTGGTAGCCTTTGGGGTAGCGACGGAGCAGGGCGGTCGGCCAGCGCGGGTAGGGTGAGGGATTCCGAATGGCCATTTGACAGATCGCCGTATTGATGTCGTTTACATCGGTCTGAACGGTCTTGACGTCTGAGACCCGGCCGCTCTGATGAACGCGGAAGGAGACCTTGACACGACCAACTGGAATTGGGTTCCGATCCTGTCCGAGCTGTCTCCAATGAGTCGAAATCGCGGCCGACATATGGGCGCCGTATTCGCCGAGTTCTGTGCGCAGGACGTCGAGTGCCTCTGTTCCCTGGCGCTTCACGCCGCCATCCATCTTGGACTTGTCACCGGGAAGTCCGGCCCGTTTGCGCGCGGCTGGCAATGATCGGGGGCGGCTTTGGGCAGGTGGTCGGGGAAGCGATTTCGGAGCCATGGGCGGCTGCGGGGGGGGGGAG
>JBMYQZ010000615.1:0-3708 GCA_049601855.1 Limisphaerales bacterium
GATCTGCCTGCCACTGAAAATTGAAGGAAGCGACGGCGCGCCCTCCCGCGCCCTGCTTCGCCCCCGTAAGTAATTGACAAAATCGGGTTGGTTCAACGTCCGTAAAATTCGTTCGAGTATTATCAAGATGAGCACAGACACCATCCCGGTCGAAATTAACGACCCTATCAACGCCAAGATCCTCGAGGTCGCCGAAGATCGTCTGCAGGGCTTTCAACACGACCCGCTCGGCGAAATTGCCCGGCAGACCGACCTCGACGTCGAGGTCGTCATCGAACGAATCCGGGCGATGCTGGAAGCCGGCATCATCCGGCGCGTGCGGCAGACCATGTTGGCCACCAGTCTCGCCAAAGGGGCGCTCGTCGCCTGGGAAGTGCCGCAGGAGAAGCTTGATGCATCCTTCAATTACCTCTTCGAAGAGGATCCCTTCTCGGGGCACGTGGTGACCCGGACCACCGACTCGATCAGTGCCGGTTCGACCTACAAATTGTGGACGACCCTGAAGGTACCGCAGGGCTACTCACTCACAAAACATTGCGAGATGCTCAGCCCGATCATCGGTGCCAAGGCTTTTCGTACCATGTCGGCAAAGCGGCTCTTCGCTCTCGGCGTGGGTCATATGCGCCGCAAAAAGCTCGAACCCGGCGAACGGGCGGAGGACTTGGCCGAGCCGATGGAGACGACCATCGTCGAACTCAACGAGCTCGAGTGGCGGGTGATGACCGCGCTAAAACGCGAATTTGAATCCGACGAACTCGTCCCGAACATCTGGGATGCACGCGCCGAGGAAGCCGGAGTCTCGTTGGATGAATTTCTCCGAGTCGCCAGCGGATTGAACGACAAGAAAGTCGTGGGCCGTTTCTCAACCTTTCTTGAGCACGTGAAGCGCCTAAAAACCGGCGAACGGGTCACCAAGTTCAATGCGCTGTTTCACTGGGCCGTTCCCAAGGGGCGCGAGATCGACGCCGGCCGGGAAGTCGGTCGTCATTATTGCATGACCCATGCCTACTGGCGTGAGGGCGGTCCCGAATTCAAGAACGTGAACATCATGGGCGTGGTCCACGGCACGGAGAAGGACCGCGTGTTGGAGCACAAGGCGGCCATTGACAAGCACCTCGAAGAGGCCGGAATCGAGCTGGGCTACACAAACGTATTCTGGGGTGGACGCAGCGAAATCAAACCGAGCGAAATCTCCCCCTTGGAATACGTGAAGTTCTGTCAGGCTCGAGGAATCGATCCGGAATCAATGAAGGAATAACTCCTTCACCATTTCTTCACGCCGAAAGCCATCGCGGCGTAGTGCGCAATGGCCTGCGTCATCCGGGCTTCTTCCTCGGAAAAGGGTTTCTCCCTGCCGAGGCCGTCCAGATAAAGCATTCCTCTCACGTTCTCGTTCCAGATCAACGGAGCATACACTCCCGTCTGCAGTTCACCATCCACCGTTTCGCGCCAGCTCCAAACCAGGGTGGCGCCTTGGGAGGCGGATTGCTTGAGCAAGGTGCGACTGATGGTGGGCTCGTCGCCTTCCGGATAACATCGTCGCATACTGAGTTTCCCCTTCAGCCCGTCATAGGACAGCAGCGCACCGCGTCTAGCACCGGGAATCATCTCCACCGCGCGCAGCAGCACCAACTTCCGCAAATCGGACGGTTCCTCCTCCACCGCGAACTGAAGCGGGAGGTCGTAAAGATCCTTCAGGCGTCGACTGGATTCCTCAGTCACTTTTTCCGGAATAAAGTAAGAGCGGTTCCACGCATCGAATTGATTCTCAATCCGCACCTCCGCCTTGTCATTGAAGCTGCCGTTGGCGAAGTCCTCCTTCTTCAAATTCATCGTACTGCCGTCCTTCGACTTCTTGGAACGGATACGCGGAGGAACACTGGCTTCCAACGTGCCCTTGAACTCACCCTTGTCGTCAACCAAAGTGGCCTCCACCTCGAGGGTCAGCAGAGTGTCTCCGATCTTGACGGCATCGCCCGGATGAAGCTCCCACGGGGCTTTTATCTTGGCATGATTTACAAAGACCCCGCCACGACTCTCCAAGTCTTCCACGAACACCAATTCGCCTTTCCGACACAATCGTGCATGCCTCCGGGAAACATGAAGGTCGTGATCCAACCTCAGGTCCGGATTCCCCTTGGAGCTGCTACGTCCCACGATCACCTCATCGTGATCGAAGGTATAAGTCTTACGTTGCCCCTGGTGGATGCAATTGATGGTCATTGCCGCGGTTTCGCTGCCGGGAATTCACATATTAAATATCGATCACACCGCTAATCGTCCATCGAATAATCTCAATCTCGGTGAACTCACGTACGTGGGGAATCCCCTAAAACTTCGGCTTTGCAACACCAAGAAACTGAAGAAAACCGATAGGAACCAATTCCACTGCCTTCAGGCACGAAGCTCACCGGCGATCGAAACATAGGCACAGGACCGATGAATGGGATGGAATTCACGGTCGGCTTTCAAAGGTACCGGACTTGCCCAACTCTCGTTTGAACCCGTTCCCCATCAGCCATTCCTTTGCAGTCCTGTCGCCTTTCAAATGCGCATCCCAAAACGCGGTCGATCCGCGGCAGATGATCCGATGGAAAACAGCATCCTGCTCCCGCGCCCGTCGTGACAGACGCCTGCGACCCGAAAAGATCGCGTGATCACCATCCTTGAACACAACCAGGCAAGCTTCGCCCTTCGTTCGATCAAAAGGAATCCGTCTTTCCTTGGCCGAGGTGGTGTTCAACGGACTCTCGTCCTTCGTCCCGGTCATGTGAAAAACCGGCAGCGTCACCGTCTGGTAGGCATATTCCCGAACCCTCGGCTTCGGCACCGGCGCGCTCATCTGCACCACGGCTCTTACCCGCCTGTCACGACCGTCGCCGAGTTTGCCCTTGGTGTAATTCTGTCCGGCAATGGCCATCGCCGTGTAACCGCCAAAACTGTGTCCCGCCACGCCGATCCGTTGCAGATCCAAGCGCCCCTTCAACACCTTGTGAGTCCCGTTCATCCGGGTCAGTTCATCGAGGGCGAACGAAACATCCTTCGGTCGATCCATCGCAGTTCGTGGATCCGTTGCCGCCTTGCGCAACGCGGACATCGCCTTGAGTCGGCCGGCGTTCTTCCACACCGAATCATCGCTCCCGACATGCTGCAGGTGAACCGACACGTAACCGACACCCGCCCAATACTTGCCGAGAAACTCATAGCCATCTCGTGAACCGCCGAGCCCATGCGAAAACACGATCACGGGCAAGGCTCCCGTCGCGTTTGAGGGAAACCAGATCTTGGTGGGAACCAATCGTTTTCGCGGGGCATCGGTCCAGTCCACGAGCATCGTCTGAACTCGATACTTTGGTTCACTGGGGCGGTATGGCGCTGCGGTGACCGTCAGGATGGTCCCGACCAGGCCGAGGACAACCAGCGCCTTAGTTCCCTTTCGCAATAATGTTTTCATCTTGGTAAATGTCCCGATTGCTCCCTTGAAACTCCGCCTTCAAACGCACCTTGAAACCGGCCAGATCAACCAACTCCCAACCGGTGAATTTCCAGATACCATCGACCTTTCCTTCATGCGAAAAGCCGACCAGCAAATGATGCGCGTCATCGAGAATCTTGTTCGTCTCCACCTTGGGCGTGAAATAGAAAGTCCTCAGTGAACTGTTCCGCGACTTGGACTGAAACAGCTTCGGATCGAGGTACACCACGCGT
>JBMYQZ010000616.1:0-3695 GCA_049601855.1 Limisphaerales bacterium
AAGATTTGGACCAGTTTTCCCTGCCAGGTTTCACTTCGCTTTCCCGATGAGAAAAGGAAGACCAGCTTGGTGGAAGCGGTGATCGTTCCTCAAGCCGGCTTGAGCGAATACGGAGCGGTCCGCATTTACAACCGCGAAGGCGTCAGTCGCGCGAGCATGATCCGCTTCGACGAAGATCCGTCCGGCTTTGATTTCACAGCGTCCGAAGGCAAACCTCACGTGCACGAATTCGAGGCGAAGAAGGGGCAGCATCTGGAGTTCGAACTCTTCGCCCAGCGTCTGCACTCGGCTTTGGACGGCGTGCTGATGTTGCAGGATGAGCAGGGCAAGGAACTGGCCTTCGCCGATGACAGTGAAGAGATTGGGATCGACCCCGTGCTGCGGCATCGATTCGAGCGCGCCGGCAAATACCGACTGCTCGTCCATGACGTGCAATGGCGGGGGCAGATCTTCGGTCGCGTGAAGATCCGCGAATTAAATTCCATCGGTCCGCGCCGCATCACCGGTCGAATTGACAAGCCGGGGGAAAAGGATTCGCATCGCATTGATCTCAAGGCCGGCGATTACCTCACGGTGATCCCGAGTGGCGATGCCGTGGCCCTGATGGATTTGCACCTGGATGGTCGCCGCGTCAAACGCGCCGGCACCGGAGACACCGACCACGAACCCCTCCGCTATCGCGCACCGAAGGACGGCGAATACAGCTTGTCGGTAAGTGACTTGCTTGGTCGCAACGATCGTTCCTACACCCTGGATATTCGCACCGACGTCGCACCGTTCACCGTCCAGGTCGTCGCCAAAGGCAAGAAGGGTGATCGCTATGCCGCCAAGCCAGGGAGTAAAGTGGAGGTGCATCTCCGCTGCACGCGTTACGGCGTTGAAGAGAATATCGACGTCAAGGCCTTCGGGTCCAAGGGCGAATACAAAGTCGATAATTTCGCCTTCGGTAAAAACAACAAAACGAGCGTGAACATCTTCGTCAACCTGCCCAAGGATCTGCCCGCGAATGAACTGGAGATTCTGGAACTGCGGGCTCATTGCAAAATCGATGGCCGGGAATATGTCGCCAAAGTCGGCAGCAGCGAATTGGCCCGGCAAAACAGAAAGCACATCTCGCACTATCCCGAATGGCTGGACGGACAGGTGTTGGTGAGTGTGATTCCCAAGGAGAAGAAGAAGTGACGAAACTGAGCCTCCTCACGTCGGCCGTTACGATTTTGTTTTCGCTCCATCCGTGCTCTGCACAGACCCAACGGATCGACGAAAAAGATCTGCCGAATGCAAAAGTTCAGGTCGCTGAATTAATCGACCTGAAGCTCGAACCGTCCCGCTTCCAACTCTCCGGTTCACGGCAGAGACTACAGCTTCTCGCCACCGGCAAGCTGCCGAACAAGGACACCGCGGATCTCACTCGTTCGGTTCGCTATCAAGCGGCCAATCCGAAGATCGTCACGGTGAACGAACGCGGCTTCGTCACCCCGAAGGCGAACGGAAAGACGAAGATCAGCATCAACTCCGGTGGCCGGACCGCGACGGCAGAAGTCATCGTCACCGGCATGGCCAAGACCGAACCGGTGTCCTTCCATTTCCACACACTCCCCGCATTGTCGAAGCTCGGTTGCTCCCAAGGCGCGTGCCATGGTGCGCCACACGGGAAGGGCGGCTTTCGCCTGTCCCTGCGCGCCTTCGACGCGAAGCTCGATGAATTCACGGTCATCCACGAGGAGTTTGGGCGTCGGATCAACTCGATCGAACCGGAACGCAGTCTTCTGCTCGCCAAGCCACTCACCGAGGTCTCGCATCAAGGTGGGCAACGGCTGAAGAAAAGCGACGCCGAATACCAACTCCTGCGCGACTGGATCGCCGAGGGAACGACGATCGATACCGACGCGGCGAGGTGCGAATCGATACGGGTGACGCCGAACGTGAACACTTTCCGACGTAGCCCGCATCACGTTCAGCAATTCCGCGTGGAGGCCAAGTTCAGCGACGGCTCCGTTCGCGATGTCACGCATCTGAGCGTGTTCGAAAGTTCGGATGAAAACGTCTGCAAGGTCAGCCGACACGGACTGGCCGTCGGACTAACACGCGGCGAAGCCTCGGTCATTGTCCGCTACCTCGACAAGATCACGAGCACCTTGATGGGATTCGTTGAAGATGTTCCGGGATTCGTTTGGAAGGCCCCGGAACCGGAGAGCTTCATCGATCGTCATGTGCAGGCGAAGTTGAAACAGTTCCGCTTTCATCCCGCTGGATTGGCCTCGGACGAGGTCTTCCTGCGCCGGGTCCATCTCGATGTCATCGGCCTGCTGCCTTCGCCCGACAAGGCCAAGTCTTTCCTCGCAGACAAGGCCAAGGACAAACGCGCTCGCCTCATTGATGAACTGCTCGACTCACCCGACCATGCCGCCTTTTGGGCAACGAAGTGGGGTGATCTATTCCGTGTGTCCACCAAGCAGATCGGTCATTCGGCAGTCTTCAAATACAACCGCTGGCTGCACGAATCCGTACGCGACAACAAACCGTACGATCAATTCGCCCGCGAGATCCTGATGGCGACCGGCAGCACGCTGGTGCATCCACAGGGCAACTACTTCCGCACTGCTGCTGATACTTCGGATGCAACCGAAACGACTTCGCAATTGTTTCTCGGCGCACGCATCGGCTGTGCCAAGTGCCACAACCATCCCTTCGAATCGTGGACGCAGAACAACTATTACGGCCTGAGTTCCTTCTTCAATCAGATCGGCCGCAAGAAGACGAATCGTGACGGTGAAGCGATCATCTACGCCACGCACGAAGGCGAGGTTCGTCATCCCGCCACCGACAAGGTGATGAAACCGTGGGCGCCCGGTGGTGACGTACCGATCAAGGACGGAGTCGATCGCCGTAAGGCCTTCGTTGATTGGCTCACCTCCTCCTCCAATCCGTTCTTCGCCAAGGTCGAAGCCAACCGCATCTGGGCGAACGTGATGGGACGCGGCATCGTCGAGCCCTTTGATGACTTCCGCGATTCCAATCCGCCAGCCAATGCCGAACTGCTCGACGCCCTCGCCGATGATTTCGTCGCGAACGGCTTCGACCGCAAAGACCTGCTGCGCAAGATCCTCAACAGCCGCACCTACCAGGCATCATCGCAGACCAGTAGATTCAATCGCGAGGATACGAAATACTTCTCGCGCTACACACCGCGCCGTTTGACGGCCGAACAACTGATCGACGCTCTTGGCGAAGTCACTGGCATTCGCGAGCAATTCAAGTTCGTGCCCCAGGACACCAGGGCCACGCAACTCCCCGCGCCGGATCTCAAGCCGGTGGTCCGGGCGGAGATCGGCAACGTGGAGTTCCTAAAAATCTTTGGTCAGCCCGAACGCCAGACCGCCTGCGAGTGTGAGCGCGGCGACAGCACCAGCCTTGGGCAGGCGCTCGAACTCTGCAACGGTACTACCGTTCACGGGATGCTTACCAAGGTCGAGAACCGGCTTCACCAAGCGTTGATCGCAAAGAAGCCGTTCAAGGAAATCATCGAGGATTTCTATTGGCGCAGTTTCTCGCGTCCACCATCGGCGCGCGAACTGAAAGTGAGTCTCAACTACATCGAATCGTCCAAGGATGGCGCCAACGCCTTCGAAGACCTCGTCTGGGCGCTGATCAACAAGGATGAATTTCTCTTCCAGCACTAAAGAACGATCTGA
>JBMYQZ010000617.1:0-3670 GCA_049601855.1 Limisphaerales bacterium
AGGGTTGCCGGCACGTCATCAGAAGAAAAGTTGAATGCCGCGTTCGTTCCCGCCGATTCAAAATTGGTCGCCCGAATATTCAGAATACTGGAAAGCAGAATACCGTCGTTGATGCAGTTGTTGAGGTGGCTGCTCCCGTCTCCTGCGAGAATATCAGCCAAACCCTGAACCGTAATAATTCCGCGATTGGTGAAATTGACCATGCGCGGGAAGTTCGTCGGCAAGAGGTTTGGAATGGTAGCTGAATCGAGTCGCAGTTCGGTGCCCGTGTCAAAAGTGAGATTGGGCGCGTCGAAGAGAAAAGTACGCGCGGCGTTCAACTTGTTCTGCACCACAATGCCTTCAGCTCTTACCTTCAGCCTCGGGATGGAAACGGAAGTTTCCTGACCAAGCGCACCTGCATCCACAACAAGCACTTGGTAGGAGTATTGAACATCGGGCTGATTGGGCCTGACCGAAATATTGGTCCAAGTGACCCCATAAGCCTGAAGAAATCCGTGAAATCCTTCGATCGACGTTGGCACAAAATTGGTAAGGACGATATTGCCGCCTTCGCGAGCCACATCAAATACGAGATTAGGCGCCTCAAATCGTGTACCTTCAGCATTCTGCAGATTTGTGCTGGCAATGATAATTGTATTTTCCGCCTGAAGCCGAGCCAGTCTCAGATTGACGTTGTCGCCGAAGATCTCCACCCGTCCGGGCAAGTTGGTCGCATCGAACACCGCAGGATCAGCTGCCCCAGTTTCCGTGACGACCTCCAGTGCGTTTGACGTTGGCCGACCAACCTTCACACCATAACTCGCATATCGGTAATTGGTCGTGCTGGTGTTGGTGAAATTGAGTCCGGCCGGGAAGAACGTGTCAAATTGTTGAATCGCGTTGGAAGAGATACTTAGGAATTCGAACTGCGTAAACAAATCTCCGGCCCGCGAAATCGCGAATTGCCGTGGACGAAAGGACTTGCCGTTCAGATTCCGAGCAAGGCTGATGTTGGTCTGACTGGAAGTATGATCAACCAGATACATGAAGTTCGTCTCATCCTGAGCTGTAACGAAGTTGCTGCGAACAAGACTAAATCGAACAATCGGTGAAGAGCTGGCAGGATCAACCAATCCAACGCCTTTCCAAAACTTCACATCGACGCTGATGTTTGGAGCCAGGTTATTCGTCCCCACCAACACCGCTTGAATTAGCACGTTGGTCGATGTTGGCGCGTTGGTCAGAATGTAGCTGGCATAGTTGGAAATGCTAAAGGAGTTCAAGAGCGAGAAATTGGTGAAAGCCGGCCAAGCCACCTCATGAAAAGGGGTCGAGAGAAGACTCGGTGGCACGGGAAACGGGTTGCCCGTAAGAGCAATCGGCAAGGGCGGAAGGTTGGAATTTCGCCCACCGGCCGACGCAGCCCAGTAAACGTCTTCAAATCCAACCTCGTTCACATAATTGCTCGGACGCGTAATGTCGATATCGTAGAGCGTGGCGGCCGCGCCTGATACCGAGGCCAGCACACCCCGCTCGACGTCAATTGTCTTCCCTTCCAACCTGATGCTTCCCGCGACGTCCGAACTGATGCTTCCGTGAGCAATAATATTATTGGCTTTCGCATCAAAACGCCCCAAGCCAGATAACGTGATCGTGCCGAAATTGGCAAACGTGTCCATGAGCGTTCGATTATTGTTGGTGACCAGTTCGAACGACACTCCGGGGACAAAGCTCATAGTACCCACCTGAGTGTTGGTAAACACGGCCATATTGAGCATGGAGTAAAGCTGTGAGGAATTCACCACCCACTGACCGCTGTTAATTACCGTAGCAGCATCAACCTGAGGATTGTTGGTCGACCCGCGATTATGGAGCAGCGTGTCCGTTGCCCGGCCATCGATCAAGCCGATAAACAGGCAGTATATGGCTGCCCAACATGTAAGGGTCTTGTTCACAGTGATGCTGTATGCCCGGGGATCAAGGATCTTGCGAAAACGGTGATCCGCCTGGCCGTACGGTCGTTTCGCCACCGCGGATGCGGGATTCAATGTCGTCCACGTCAGAGCCGTTTGGAAAAATCGCGAAAATATTCGCCGTGTCAAAATGCGCCCATGCGAACCCGGCAATACTCTGATTTTCATCTACGAAGAATGGCAAGTTGTTGATCCGATGAGGACCCACTCGGGTAAACGTCATCGTAATCAATGGTTCGATCACCCCCGGGCCATAGAGTTCACCACCTCCGCCTCCGCCTCCGCCTCCGCCCCCCACGGTGTTGAGCGCACTGTTGTCCACCCAAGAACCCGTCGGGTCTGTCCGGGTGAAGCGAACAGGTGTGCCGTCGATATCCGTGCCAAGATCTTCCGCCCGGAACAAGATATCCGGTTCGGTTTGAGCACGCTCCAGAAGTTGAGTATTGAATGTTCCGTTGGTAATGTAGGTATCCTGATACTCGTTGGTAATGCCCAGCGTGGTCCCCACGAGCGAGTCAAACACCACGCGGTTGAAGCTAATTTTCTGCACGCCAGGCCGTAGGGCCGTTGTCACCAAGGGATTTGTTGAAAGTGAATTACTCGCACCAGGAAACGAGAAAAATGGTGACTGGATGATCGTATTGGAAGATAGCGCAACACCGGTGGGCGGATCTTCAATATTGAAGTTGTTAGGAGCGTAGATATACCTCCATGCCGCCATGTCATCTCGCGTAAAACCTGTGAAATACTCACCGAAACTCAAGTTCTCTTCCCGGAACGGATCCGAACTTTCAATTCCACCCAGCGTGGAAAAATCAGACGCCAACGGGTCCACTGGAACTTCGATTGCGTCAGAATAATTGCCGCCAACCACCAAACCACCCACCAACGTTGCCGGAGGCACAGGGTCGAAAACGGTATATGTATATGTCGTTCCATTGACGACGTTCGTGGGCACGCGAGGCTGAAACGGATCGAAGTTTCGCTGAATGACTAGGTAGTTGGTCGTCCCGGTATTGGCAATCACGACACGATCCCGGAGACACCAGGTGAATCGTTCAGGTGCTCCCAATCCCATTTGCGCTACAAGCGTGCCCAAGGTGAATGATTTTATATCCAAGAGATTCAGATTGAGCGCCGTGAAATTGATTGGCCCTTTGGCCTGCAACGGAAAATTATTCAAGTCTATCGAAGACACGCTTGGAACCGAATTCAAGATGTTAAATGCTTCGATAATAGCGGTCTCCCCCTGTGATCCAAAATAGTTCAAGAATGTGGAATCAAACGCATAAGTCAGGTCGGGCACGTTGATTCGATACTCCTCGCTAATGTTCATCGGGCCACTTAAATCAAAGCTCGACAATTGATATCCGATTGCCGCCTGCTGCCAAGAAGTGAACGGACCTCCCAACGTAAATGCACGAGCGGGCCGGACGTCGCCCAGTAGAAGCAACGCCAAAATCAGAATGAACGAGTAAGATCGATTATTCATGTTCACCGAATTCGAACGATCCGAAACAGTGCGGAATCGGCATTATTCACCGTAATCGTGTCTGTGAGATCAGAAGCGAATCTCGAGGCCCCGTAGGCCAACCAATTCATCGAACTAATGGACCTCTGCACTTGATAAATCATCCCTGGCATCGCATTCCATTCCAACCAAACGTTGCCACCTCGTTTTTCGATTCGCGCTCGCAGGACGCTGCCGGCATCTA
>JBMYQZ010000618.1:0-215 GCA_049601855.1 Limisphaerales bacterium
CGCTTTTCTGAGACACGGAGTTGAATCCGGTGAAGGTCATAATCTGCCGCGCGTGCCCACCGCCACCATGAAAAACCAATACCAAAGGCACCGCTTCCCCAGTGCGATAGGTCGTTGGCACATGCACGTAATAGCTCCGTTCCCTACCCTGATGCGGCAAACTCTCCTTCCGGGCCATGGCTCCCTTCGATTCACTTTCGATCAAAGCCGCCAAC
>JBMYQZ010000618.1:225-3637 GCA_049601855.1 Limisphaerales bacterium
TAGTCGATTTATCAAAGAACTTTTCACCGCTCCCAGCACTCCCATCATGGTTGTAGGGGAATGTCTGAAGTGCTTCCTCGTTGCCGCCTACAACTCAACCATTGCCGACCCGATTGTCGCCCTCTGGCAAACGAACCATGGTAGGAGAGGTACCCCGACCATGAACTTCAATCGTTCATCATCTGCCACGCAGAACACCGCGGCCGTCAGCCTCGATCATTTTTTCGAAGCTTCTCTCGAACTCATGTGTATCACTGACTTCGACGGGTGTTTCCAGCGATTGAACCCGCTCTGGGAACAGGTATTGGGTTTCAACTCCGTCGAACTCATCGGTCGCACCTTCGTTGATTTCGTCCACCCCGAGGATCGCGATGCCTGTGCCGAACTGGCCGCCGCCTTGATTGCGGGCAAGCCCATCGTCCGTTTCGTGAACCGCGTTCGCACCCGCAAGGGCGATTACCGTTGGTTCGCTTGGTCGGCCAATGCCGCCATGAACCAAGGGCTCATCTACGCGACCGCCCGCGACATCACCCAGCAAAAGGAACTCGAGCAGAAATTCCTCCGAAGCCAACGGATGGAAGCCGTTGGCGCCTTGGCCACTGGCATCGCGCACGACCTGAACAATATCCTTTCCCCGATCATGATGGCGGCCAGTCTACTGGAAGCCGACGATCTCTCGGGCACAGACCTCGCCGAACTTCAGTCCACCATCCAGTCCAACGTCGAACGCGGCGCCGGCATTGTGAAGCAACTCTTGAATTTCACCCGCGGCACCAAGGACGAGGAATCGATCGTGGATCCGCGGCACCTAGCCCAGGACATCGTCAAGCTCGCCCGCGAAACTTTCCCGAAGAACATCGACGTCCGCCTTTCACTTCCCAAGGACCTTTGGCGCGTAAAGGCCAACCCCACCAAGGTGCACCAGGTCCTGATGAACCTGGCGGTCAACGCGCGCGATGCCATGCCAAATGGGGGCACCTTCGCCATCAGCGCCGACAACATCTCGCTCTCCGACAACGCCAGTATCGCAGGCGTCCAAGCCGAATCCGATCGTGCTGTCCGCCTGACCGTTTCCGATACGGGCGATGGAATCCCCCCAAAACTTCATAGCAAAGTGTTCGACCTTTTCTTCACCACGAAGGAACATGGCAAAGGTACGGGACTTGGTCTCGCCACCGTGAAGGGCATCGTGGAAAGTCTTGGAGGCACGATCACTTTCACTTCAGACCCCGGCGTCGGCACGAGTTTTGATTGCATTATTCCAGCCGTCGATCAATCAGCCGCCGTGGCGGAATTGGTTCAGACGCCGGAGAAAGGCACGGGCGAAACCATCATGGTCGTCGATGATGAACGATCTGTACGCGAGGTGATCGAGAAGACTCTGATCTACCACGGCTACAACGTCCTTGCCGCGCGTGACGGAAAAGAAGCACTGAACAAATTCCAGAACAAGGGGGAGCGGATCCCGCTCGTCATCGCGGATGTCGAGATGCCCGTGATGGACGGACTCACCATGTTGCTATCAATGCAACGGAGCACACCCGACCTCAAGGCGGTCCTCTGCACCGGCGGACAATTCCGCCCCAACGGCGTGCAACTCAGCACCTTTCAGAAAGACTTCGGCAATTGCTCGATCCTACAGAAGCCTTTCTCTGTGCGTAGCATGCTACAGCTCGTCAAGGACCAGCTCGCCACCGCACCGAATTGCGTGGCGGCCTGACACTCGATAAAATTCTCAGAAAATAATTGTCGGATTCCCGGATTTACCGAACGTGATCCAGTAGAAACCGACGTGACTGACCGAACCCGCCAATCCAGCGAAAGTCCCGATGCGCAACTCCTCCGCGCGTTTGTCCACTCACGATCCGAGGAGGCCTTTCAAGCGCTCGTGCAAAAATACCTCGGTATGACGCTCGGCATCGCCCGTCGCCGCAGCGGCAGCCAGGATCTCGCCGAAGAGATCGCCCAAAACGTCTTCGCCATTCTCGCCCGCAAAGCCGCCGGTTTGAAAGCCACCCCCACCCTCGGCGGCTGGATCTACCGGGTCACGATGGTCGAATGCTCCGCCACTCTCCGCCGCGAACGCAAACGCGCTGACAAGATGAAAGAATACGCCGACCACGCCCAGATCGCCGCCGAAGGAGAGGAATTCTGGACCGCCGCCCAACCGCACCTCGACGGGATCATCGACGAACTCGCCCCCACCGACCGCGATCTCCTCCTTATGCGATTCTGGGAGAAGAAAAGCTTTCGCGAAATCGCCACCGCCCTCGGCAAATCCGAAGCCGCCAGCCAGAAGCAAGGCGAACGCGCCTTGGAGAAAGTCAGCCTGAAACTCCGTCGCCGCGGGGTTGCCGTTTCGATCGGCGCCCTGACCGCCGGCTTTGCCACCAGTTTTGCCACCGCCGCTCCCCCAGCTCTTGTCACCACCGTCACCCAGGGCGCACTCACCGCCGCTCCCGCCATCTCCACTGGAACTCTCATCCTCAAATCCATTGAAGCCATGACCTACGCCAAAACCAAAACCGCCCTCGCCGTCGCCGTCGTCGCCGCCCTCCCCATCGGCATGCAATGGAACGCCAACAACGCCCTGAACAATCGACTCGACCAAATGGAAACCAAGGTGGCCTCCGCTCCCGCCTCCACCAGATCACAGACGATGGTGACCGCCCCGCAAGCCTCCACCACCCCGGCTCTCCAACATTCGAATTCCCCCGCCGTCAACAACCCGCCCAGAATCGATCCGGCCACCCAACTCCGCAACGCCCTCAACCAGACTGATCCACTCAAGCGCGCCCTCGCTGTTTCAAGCCTTCTCGCCAAGCTCGATCCCGCCGACGCCCCGGCCATCGCCGCCGTCTTCGACACCGCCCACCAATCGGGCGCCCGCTACACACAAGAACACCAGATGTTCATGCGCGCCTGGGGACACGTCGATGGACCAGCCGCAGTCCAACACGCGATCGACAGCACTGGCGACGCATCCGGTTCCGTTCCGGTTCTCGCCGCCATTGCCGGATGGTCCACCGCCGACCCGCACTCGGCTCGCGACTGGATCGAAGGCCTCGAAGATGGTCAGAACAAGGAGGATCTCGTCGTCGGTCTCGTCGACGGCTGGGCCATCGCCGATCATGCCTCCGCATCCCGCTAAATCGAATCTCGCCCCCGCACGCAGGCCCGCAATCGCGCCCGCCAACTGCTCCTAGAACGTGCGCTCATGACTGGCGGCATCCCCGCCGCTCGCGACTGGTTCAACACCATTGATGGCGAAGGCAACAACAAGCCCTACAAGCAACTCGCCTTCGACGAGCTCAACCAACGCATGCTCTCCCACGATCCCAAATCCGCCGCCGATTGGATCCGCGAGCAAGACGGCCAAGATTTTCTGCGCGGCCGCGCGATCCGCAACACC
>JBMYQZ010000619.1:0-3601 GCA_049601855.1 Limisphaerales bacterium
TCCCGGATTATCGGTCTCGCCTGGTTGGCCTTCATTCGGGCTGACGTGATACTTCCAAATCTGACCACGCTTTGCTTTCCCGCCGGAGGTGCAGGCAAAGTAGATGATGCCGTCGCTATACCACATGCCTTCGCCGCGGGCAAAGGTCGCCGCGCCACTCGTTGATCCACGATAACGAAGGAGATCGGACTGGGACGCGACGTCGTCGAGATCAATCCAGCGAGTGGAGCGTTTCTCGCCGACTTCAATCGTTTGCCGGGTCCAATTGCGTGTGTCCAGGAGTCGTTTGCCAACCCCGAGTGCTTGGAGTTTGCCGCCAGCGGCAAGCTTGCCGGGCTGGTTGGGGATGAAACGATAGATCAAACTGTCAGGGCGATCTTCCGTTTGGTAGATGATCCCGGATTTCGGATCCACGGCGATGGCCTCGTGATTGAATCGACCCATGTCTCGCAGCGGAACGGGATTCGCGAGTTTGATGTCAGTGGAAGCAGGAACTTCGAAATTGAAGCCATGATTCTCGCGGCAGTCGGGTCCGGTGGTGACCACCGTTTCCTCGCAGGTGATCCAGGAATTCCAAGGCGTTGGTCCTCCTGCGCAATTCCGCAACGATCCCGCCAGGCTCAGGTAACTGCGTTCCACCTTCTGGGTCTTGGTGTTGAAAACCAGGCTGGTGGTGCCCCCGAGATTCGGTCCCTTCTTCTTGCCGGAGTCGTAGACCTTCGCTATGTCGAGCTTGGCGAAGAGTTCGTTCTTCTGTCCGAATGGTCCGGTTTCGGCCTTGGCGCCAGGACTGATCTCGTGGTTTCGAATCAAGACTGTCCGGCCGTCCTCAGCCGGGAACGCAGCCATTCCATCCGGGGCTCCGGGCGTGATCAAACCATCCGACATTTTGTCGCCGGCCTTGCTGACAATGCGATAGGAAAATCCCTCCGGCAGATCGAGGATCTTTCGTGGGTCTTTCACCAGTTCACCATAGCCCGTGGCCTTTGTGGCGCCGGCCATGGACTTGTTCGCGGCGAATTGCTGTAGGCCGGCAAAGCCGATGCTACAAGCTGCTGCGCTCTTGAGGAAGTGACGACGAGATGCTTTCATCATGGAGTTCGACGCCATGATAAGCCGTTCATTCGGATCGGAAAGTCTGGAAAAGGCGTTGACAGGTCGGTGCGATTAGCCCATTTATTCGCCTGTCGTCCTGCTTCGGTAGGACATCTCATTAAGAGTGACTGAGGGTCTGGCCCTGTGAAGTCACGGCAACCGATTCCGGCGCGTCCCGGAATGACCAGGTGCCAAATCCAGCCTCGCGAGTGCGGGGGAAGATGAGAAGAGAGCGCAGACGAAACTAGTTTTCGGTTCCTCTTCTCATCCCTTTGAGAAGGGGCTTTTTTTTGCCCGGCTCAGGGGGATGCAGTGACGCACGACGACAGATAAGTCACAGATTATATGAGCGAACAACAAGGCTACATGAAGGCACTCAAGTGCCGCGAGTGTGGAACCGAGTATCCGTTGGAAGCGACCCATGTATGCGAGTTCGATTTCGGACCGCTGGAAGTTGCTTACGATTACGAAAACATCAAGAAGAGCCTCACCAAGGAGTCGATCGCGTCTCGCCCACAGACGATGTGGCGCTACCGTGAACTCCTTCCGGTGGCGGGCGACCCGACCGTCGGTACAAAGGTCGGCTATACGCCGTTGATCAAGGCGGATCGTTTGGCCAAGCGCCTGGGTATTCGCGAGCTCTGGATCAAGAACGATGCGGTCAATTTCCCGACGCTTTCCTTCAAGGATCGCGTCGTTAGCGTCGCCTTGAGTCGCGCCAAAGAACTTGGTTTCGATGTCGTTGCCTGTGCGTCCACCGGCAACCTCGCCAATTCCGTCGCTGCCAATGCTGCTGCTGCTGGCCTGAAGTCCTACGTGCTGATTCCGCATGATTTGGAGCAGGGCAAGGTGATCAATTCGCTCGTTTACGATGCCAACGTGATCGGGATCAAGGGGCACTACGACGACGTGAACAAGCTTTGCGCTGAGATCGCCGGTAAATTTGGGTGGGCCTTTGTGAATGTGAACATGCGCCCGTACTACGCGGAAGGTTCCAAGAGCATGGGGTTTGAAATTGCCGAACAACTCGGCTGGAAGGCGCCACAGCATACCGTCATTCCAATGGCTTCAGGTTCGCTGCTCACCAAGATTCACAAGGCTTACCAGGAATTCGAGAAACTCGGGCTCATTGAGCCGGGTGAGCGCCACATCCACGGCGCCCAGGCCACCGGATGCAATCCGATTGCCTCCGCCGAAAAGGCCGGCCTCGATTTCTTCAAGCCGGTGAAACCGAACACCATCGCGAAGTCGCTCGCGATTGGAACTCCGGCCGACGGTTTCTACGCCCTCAAGGTGATGAAAGAAACCGAGGGCCACGCCGAGGATGTTACCGACGACGAGATTCGCGAAGGCATCGGTATGTTGGCCGAATGCGAAGGCATTTTCGCCGAGACTGCTGGCGGCGTAACCGTTGGTACAGCCAAGAAACTCATCGAGTCCGGCAAGATTCCCGCCGATGATTCCGCCGTGCTTTGTATCACCGGCAACGGCCTGAAGACCATTGATGCCGTCGATGGACACGTTGGCGAAACCCGTGAAATCAAACCTAGCCTGCGCGAATTTGAAGCGCTGCTGGAGGCAGAGAACAAAGTGACCGCCTGATCCTGAAACCAGAGAAAGAGAATTATGCCTGTTAGCATCCGTATTCCCACTCCGCTCCGCAAGCTCACCAACGACGAGGAGCTCGTCACGGTGGAAGCCGCCACCATCGATGACGCCATTTCCGAATTGCAGACCAAGTATCCTGGCATCAAGGAACGTCTGGTCGATGAGAATGGCGAAGTTCGTCGCTTCGTGAACATCTACGTGAACGAAGAAGACATCCGTTTCCTGCAGAACAAGGAAACGCCCATCAAGGACGGCGACGAAGTCAGCATCATCCCCGCCATCGCCGGCGGTTGATCCAGCCTTATGGCCGCCAAAAAGAAAACTGCCGCCAAGAAAAAGACGGCCAAGAAAAAGACGAAGCGCTCGGTGACCTCCGGGAAGCAGATCAGCCGTTATTGGTGGACTTATCCCGGCAAGCGACTGAAGGACCCGATCATCTACGAGGTGGGGCAACGCTTTAAGGTTGTCACCAACGTTCGGACGGCGAGCGTCGATATCGATATGGGGATCGTTGGTATCCAACTCGAGGGCGACCACGATGAAATCAAGCGTGCCATCAAATGGGTTGAGAAGAAGGGCGTCCACGTCGAGCCAGTCGAAATCGGCGCGATTGCGGGTTGAGCAGACTCAGGTCCCACGACCATGAGCCATAAGAGCCCGAAGATCTCCGAGCTAATTGAGCACCTGCAGGGTGGGGTGCATGACGCTCATTACCTTGGGTTCTTCGAGTGTTTTAACCGCCAGCTTTTCTATGAGGCACATGATGTCCTTGAAGAGTTGTGGTTGGAGTGTCGCAAGACGGAAAAGGACGAGTTCTACAAAGCTCTGATCCAACTGGCAGGGGCTTTTGTGCACCTGCAGAAGAATCGGATTCAAGCCTCGGGAAAGCTGTTTCGGC
>JBMYQZ010000620.1:0-3354 GCA_049601855.1 Limisphaerales bacterium
ATTTGTACAAGCCCGATCTTTGGCTTTTTCAAGTTTTCGAACACGCCCTAGTCAACCGCGGAACTTGTCCTTCCTTTCATTCCTTCAATTCGGGAAGCTGACGGCAATTGAATCATCCATGAGCAAGGAAATTGCGCTTCTAATGGACATCGACGGCACTTTGACGCCTCCGCGTCAGCCCTTGCTCGTCGAGATGGCAGACGCCCTCAAGGGCCTGAATATCCCTTTCAACGTTGCCGCTGGTAGCGACCGTCCTTTGGTCGAACCACAGTTTCTGGAGCCACTCTGGGGTTTCGGTTATCGACGCAAATTTGAATCCTTCGTGGACAATGGCGCCACGCAGCTCAGTTGTGACTTTACCGAGGAATACAAAGTCGAGCAGGTTTTCAAATTCAGCTTCGCCGACCATCTGGGTCCCGAGGCCAACCAACTCCTGTGGGATACCCTCAAGGATCTCGACGAATTTGAAGAATTCAAACTGGCCGACAACCTGAAGGTAATCGGGGAACGATTCACCGATCGGGGATCCATGCTGAACTACGCCCCGATTGGACGCACCAAGGTCATCTCCGACGAAGCCATGCAGAACCGCAATGACTTTGTCGCCTTCGACAAATCCACCGGCTACCGGAAGAAGATCATGCAGCATCTGGTCAACAAACTCGGCCACGTGATGAAGGAAAAAGGCCTGAATATTCTCTTTGGAGGCGAAACCAGCTTCGACATCAATATCCGCGGCAAGGACAAGACCTTGCCCGTGATGAAATTCCTCGAGGCCGGCTACGAGAAGGTCGCCTTCATGGGAGACGCACTCTTTGATGGTGGCAATGACTCCGTTGTCCAGGATCTGGTGGATAATTGGGAAGGAGACTGCCCGGTCGAAGCCATTCCGGTGACGAGTTGGCAGCACTCCATCGAAATCTTTCGCGAACGCGGTTGGTTGCAGGACTGAGAGGGACCGGCCCTACGTTAATCGCCTTGGGCATTTCGCCCGATTGATCGAATGAGCTCGGTCGGTGAGCCTGTGGCTATCCCGTGCAATCATTCTGGTCGCGAATCTTTATTCAGGTTGTAGCGCTTTTACTCGTCAATGTTTGGGTGGCGATCGCGCTACTCGTCGCAACTGGGCATGCGCATTTTCACTGGTTCTTGTTTTGGTTGTGGGGTGAAGAAACTCTGCCTACGTCCACATTGGCCTCGCTCGAGACGCCCAGGTATTGGCCATGGGTGATCGTTTTTCTGTGCTTGGGTGGAGTGGTCCTGGCCATGCGGCGCGCTATTCCTCAACAACGAATGGAGTTCGTGATTAGCCTGGTTGCGTTGGTCGAACTGATCGTGCTGGGAATCCATATCCTCACCAGGATATTGCCGGGAGTGAGCATCATGCAGGGGTTGGTTTCGTGAGCGCGGTGCCCGACGGCGATCGCGGGTCCATGCAGCCAGTGCCGCTCGCATCACGCGTCTTTTTACGATTCGCAGTAATGTTCTTGGTGAACGTCGTGTTGGCGATTGTCTTGGCCTTTGCGCTGCCGTTACTACGAAACTGTTGGCGAGAAGAGTTCGGAGATGATTGGCTGCCGTTGCTTGTGAGTCTGGCATTCCTGGCGACCGAATATTGGCCGAGTGTGTTTGCGTTCGCGAGCGCCTGCGGGACGGTGCTCGCGTTGTGCCGCTTGGTTTCCGACGAGCGCTTGGACATCGCATGCAAGTCGATTGCGATGGGTACTCTGTTGTTTCTCTGCGGTTTTCTGCTGGAGGCGACGCAAAACTTCCTTCCGGCGCACCGGCTTGGTGCCTGAACCGGGAGATGTCGACGGAGAACGTTCAGAACACCGAAGCCACAATCTCCTGCGCTTCTCCTTGGATCTGCTTCAGGTGATCGGCTCCCTTGAAGCTCTCGGCGTAAATCTTGTAGATGTCTTCCGTGCCTGAAGGGCGCGCGGCGAACCAGCCGTTTTCGGTGCAGACCTTGAGTCCGCCAATCGCAGCGTTGTTGGCCGGGGCGTGGGTGAGCTTCGCGGTGATGGCTTCGCCGGCCATTTCGGTGGCGGTGACCTTCTCAGCGGAGAGCCCTTTGAGGGCGGACTTCTGTTCCGGAGTGGCGGGAGCGTCCATGCGTTCGTAGACGGGGCTGCCAAATTGGTCTTCCAAACCGCGATAATGTTCAGCGGGATCTTTGCCGGTCTTCGCGGTGAGTTCGGCGGCGAGGAGATTCAAGATGATGCCGTCTTTGTCAGTCGTCCAAACGGTACCGTCTTTGCGGAGGAAGGAGGCGCCGGCGCTTTCTTCGCCTCCGAATCCGTAGGAGCCGTCCACCAATCCGTTGACGAACCATTTGAAGCCGACGGGGACTTCAGCCAGTTGACGGCCGAGACTGGCCGCAACGCGATCGATCATGGAACTGGAGACGAGGGTCTTTCCGACCGCGGCGTTGGCGCTCCACCCTTCGCGGTTGCCAAAGAGGTAATTGATGGCGACGGCAAGGTAGTGATTCGGATTCAACAGACCACCGCTCTTGCTGACGATGCCGTGGCGGTCGAAGTCGGGATCGTTGCCAAAGGCGATGTCGAACTTGTCCTTCAGTCCAATGAGGCTGGCCATCGCGTAGGGAGAGGAGCAGTCCATGCGGATCTTGCCGTCCTTGTCGATGGTCATGAAGCGGAAGGTGGCGTCGACGTGTGGGTTCACGACGGTGATGTCCATGCCATAGGTCTCGGCGATCGGTTCCCAGTAGGCGTGTCCGGCTCCGCCCATGGGGTCGGCGCCGATCTTCAGGCCGGCAGATTTGATCGCATCGAAGTCGATCACGTTCGCCAAGTCATCGACGTAGGGCTGCACGAAATCTTCCTCATGCGTCGTCCCGGCCTTGAGCGCGTTCTCAAACGGCATACGTTTCACGTCGCGGAGGTCATTGGCGAGAATCTCGTTGGCGCGATCCTGGATGGTGGTGGTGGATTCGGTGTCCGCGGGGCCACCGTCGGGTCCGTTGTATTTAAATCCGCCGTCTTGCGGTGGATTGTGGCTGGGGGTGATGACGACGCCGTCGGACAAGCCCGCCGACTTGCCGTGATTCGCCGCGAGGATGGCGCGGGAGACCACCGGGGTGGGCGTGTGACCCAGACCGGCTTGAATTGCCACTTCGACTGCATTCGCTGCAAACACCTCGACGGCGGTGCGAAAGGCGGATTCGGAGAGGGCATGGGTGTCCATGCCGAGATACAACTTGCCGGAGTATCCCTTGCTCGTGCGGAATTCACAGATGGCCTGCGAGACCGCCAGGATGTGTCTCTCCGTGAACGTCTTCTTCAGCGAAGAGCCTCGGTGACCGGAAGTTCCGAAGGCGACCTTGTGCGT
>JBMYQZ010000620.1:3364-3597 GCA_049601855.1 Limisphaerales bacterium
ATTGGTGTAGTAGGCGGACACCAAGCGGGGGAGATCGACGAGGTAATTGGCGGGAGCTGGCTTGCCGGCAAGTTCGTGCATCACCGCTAGGGTTCGAAAACCGCGCATTTGGGTCAATCAAATTGGTTTGAACGCAGTGGAATCCGGCTTGTCCACGTTACAGTTGCGTGTCTTTCCATTTGAAGGAGCGGCGCGCTTTGCCTATTTTTGCTCCGTGACCATTCGTCGAATTG
>JBMYQZ010000621.1:0-3596 GCA_049601855.1 Limisphaerales bacterium
CGAAGACATCGTCTACGCGGCGGCCGCTCAACAGGATCGTGAGCAAAGCCATCTCGCCGGTCTCGTTCTCACCGGCAATCGCGAACCCAGCGACGCACTTCGGCGAGTTATCAACCGCCTTCCGTTTCCAGTCCTCCTCACTCCGCACACCAGTTATCAAGCCGCCTCGATGGTTCACGACACCATCGTGAAGACCCAACCCGCCGATACCGAAAAGATCGATCTCATCCGCGAACTGATTTCCCAACATGTGGACGTGAACCGCATCCTCGAGTCGATCTAGAAACAGGCGTGCATGAATGTGACTCGAATCACTCTTCTAATGCTCATGATTGTGACCAGTCGCGGTTGGTCCGCGGTTTCATTCAATCGCGACATCCGTCCGATCATGGCGGAAACCTGTTTCAACTGCCATGGGCCAGATGCGAAGGCGCGTAAGGCAGATCTGCGTTTGGACACCTTCGAAGGCGCGACGAGGCAGGTGGGCGGCGCGGCCGCGATCGTTCCGGGTAAACCCGATTTAAGCCTCGTCTTGGAACGAGTGCTCTCGACCGACGAATCCGAGGTGATGCCGCCGCCGGAATTTCCGATCGAACTCACATCGCAGCAGAAGAATCTGATTCGTCAATGGATCGCCGAAGGTGCGAAGTATGAAGGGCACTGGGCTTTCGCAAGAATCGAGCGACCTGAGGAGATGGCCACTGATTGGGGACACAATCCGATCGATGGCTTCATTGCCGGGCGATTGAAGGCGAAGGGATTGAAGCCAAACGCGCGAGCGGACCGCGCAAGTTTGATCCGTCGGGCCAGCTTGGACCTGACGGGTTTGCCGCCGAAGCCGGCCGAGATCGATGCTTTCGAACAGGACGTTTCGCCGGATGCCTATGAGCAATTGATAGATCGTCTGTTGAAGTCGGAGAGATTTGGTGAGCGCATGGCGATGTGGTGGCTGGACGGCGCGCGCTATGCGGACAGTCATGGTTTCCAAGCCGATTGGGAACGCTACCAATGGCCGTGGCGCGATTGGGTGATCGGCGCGTTCAATCGCAATCTGCCTTTCGATCAATTCACCGTCGAGCAGCTGGCGGGTGATCTGTTGCCAGACGCGACACGCGATCAGATCGTCGCCACCGGGTTTAATCGCAACCATCGAATCAATACTGAAGGCGGTTCGCTCGATGCGGAATGGTTGGTGGAAAATGTGATTGATCGCGTCGAGACGATGGGCGCGGTGTGGCTCGGACTGACGCTCAACTGCGCGCGTTGCCACGACCACAAATACGATCCGATATCGCAAAAGGAGTTTTACCAGTTCTTCGCCTATTTTCATAACATCCCCGAAAAAGGGAAGGGGCCGGGCAAACAAGGCAACTTTGATCCCATCCTCAAACTACCGACACCGGCGATGACTGAACGAATTGCGTCGTTGGAGAAGCAGAAGTCGGAGAACGACAAGTCACTGCGCTTACTCCAAAAGCAGATGCCCAAGCGGATGCAGGAGTGGGAAGCTCAACGCGTTGAGAATTCCGAATCCAAGGAGCCGCAATGGAGAGAGTTGTCCAACGATGAAGTGGTCTCCGAAGGAGGAGCCACGTTCAAAGAGCTGGAGGATGGGAGTTGGTTGGCTTCGGGTAAAAATCCGTCCAAGGACGTGTACGAGATCACGGGATCGGTCGGTCGCGGTGTGGTCACGGCGGTGAAATTGTCGGCGATTCCGCATTCGAGCATGCGCGGGAAAGGAGTCGGTCGCGCTTCCAATGGCAACTTTTTGATGACGGATATCAAATTGTTTGCTGGTGAACGCCCGGTAAAGATTGACCGCACTTTCGCAAGTTTCGAGCAGGCGAACTGGCCGATCAAACACGCGATTGATGACAAGGAAGGCACCGGATGGGCGGTTGAAGGAAACAAGCACAAGGTCCAACGCGAGGCTCTCTTCATACTCACTGAAGCCCAGCAGTTGGCGGAAGGGGAATCGTTCGTGGCCAAACTCTCCTTCAAATCCAAGTATGGATCACACGCGATCGGGCGCTTGCGATTGAAGGTGACCTCGCACAGATCGCCTGCTTTGGATGGAGCCGCGAGCGACGAAAAGAAATTGTTCGCAGCCTTGAAGGCGAGTTCCAAGAAACGCAACAAGGTGCAGAAGGAACTGATCAAGAGTTCGTTTCTCCGCGAAGCTGGCAAGGACATCGCTGGCGCTGAGAAGGCTCTTGAAAAAGTTCGCAAGAATCTCGAAACCGAGCGCAAAAAGGTGCCGACCGTGATGGTCATGCAGGAGATGGTGAAACCACGCACGTCCCATATCCTCAATCGCGGTCAATACGATCAACCCCGCGACCCGGTGCAAGCCGGTGTCCCGTCCGCATTCTCACCGTTTCCGAAAGGTGCTCCCAACAATCGCCTCGGCTTGGCCCGCTGGATTGTGGGTCGCGACAATCCGTTGACGGCTCGCGTCCAGGTGAATCGACTCTGGGAATTGTTGTTTGGAATTGGCTTGGTGAAGACCAGTGAAGATTTTGGCGTGCAGGCGGAATGGCCCAGTCATCCGGAGTTATTGGATTGGTTGGCGGCGGAGTTCATCGAATCAGGATGGGATGTCAAGGGTGTGCTGAAGACGATGATGTTGAGCGAGGCATATCAGCAATCGGCGGCGATCTTACCGGAAAAACTACGAACAGATCCGGCCAACCGACTTGTGAGTCGTGGGCCCCGCTTTCGCGTGCAGGCGGAGATCATTCGCGATCAAGCACTTTACGTGGCGGGATTGTTGCACGAGACGATCGGTGGGCCCAGCGTTCGTCCGTATCAGCCCGCGGGGATTTGGAGCGAATTCAACTTCTACGGCAATCTGCGCAACTACAAACACGACAAGGATTCGGGACTCTATCGGCGCAGTCTCTACACCATTTGGAAACGAACGGCGGCCCCGCCGGGAATGACCTTGTTTGACATGCCGAACCGTGAAATTTGCACGGTGAAACGTCCGCGCACCAATACGCCACTTCAGGCCTTGGCCCTCATGAACGATGTGACCTTCACAGAAGCTTCGCGCGTGCTTGCCCAGCGAATGATTCGATCTGGCAAGGACCTGGATACTCAATTGATGACAGGGTTTCGTTGGGTGACCAGTCGCCGTCCTTCGGTGGATCAATTGCACGTTCTGCGGCGCGGCCATGAGCGGCGACTCTTGCTGTTTCAGAAGAGTCCGGACGAAGCGTTCAAATTGATCGAGCAAGGCGAGTCCAAACCAGATGCCAAGATTGATCCCGTGCAACTTGCCGCCATGACCTCCTCTGCCAGCATCCTTTGAACCTCGATGACACCCTCAACAAGTAATCCCTTGGCTCTGCAGGACGCTGTCAATCGGCGTACCTTCTTGAAGACGACGGCGCATGGTATCGGGGCGGCCGCGTTGGCTTCGATGTTGCCGTCCGGGGGGCAGGCCGGTTTACCCGGATACGTGCCGAAAGCGAAACGGGTCATCTACTTGTTCCAGTCGGGAGCACCGTCGCAGATGGACTTGTTTGATCCGAAGCCCGGACTGGCTGGAAAGCGTCACGAAGATTTACCCGATTCGATTCGCCAAGGTCAGT
>JBMYQZ010000622.1:0-3592 GCA_049601855.1 Limisphaerales bacterium
GCGTCCTTGATACCTTCAAGTCCACCAACGACTACGTTTCTGAAGGTATTCGTGCGATTTGGAAACTGGTGAGCGAAACTGGTTTCATCAACCTGGACTTTGCCGATCTCTGCAATCTGGTGCGTGGACGCGAAGCCAATAGTTCCTTCGCCACGGTCGAAGCCGCCGGGTCGAATCGAGTGCGGGATCTGGTGGATCGTCTGCTCGCCCATCCTTTGCTGGGTGAAGGCAGCGTGCTTCCGGAAGCTGACTCGGTTCTCGTAAGTCTCTGCGGTTCTTCCAGCCTTTCGATGTCCGAGGTTGATCGCCTGATGGAACTCCTCGGGCGGGCCTGCGAAAAGACCCAGATCAAACTTGGCGCCACCATCGACGAGTCTCTCGATGATCGCATCGCCGTGACTGTCATTGCCGCTCACAAGGTCGCCGAACTCGAAGCCGATGAGATCGAGGACGTTGAAGAGGAGGAAGAACCTTCACGACTCAAGGGCGCCGGCGGCTTGGGGATCAACATCTTTACCGGAAAACCTGGCGAACGCCGTCCCGCAGAAGCGGACGAAGAAGAACCCGTTTCCACTGCCGCACCGGTGCGCGCGTGGCGCCGTCGCCGTCGCCGAAATCGCACGCTCAATCATCCCATGCTTCCCTTGGACATGATGCCCAAGGGCCCCTTCGAAAACGCCGAGCCCACGCTCCACAACGGTGAGGACCTAGACGTGCCCACCTTTGTGCGCCGCGGGATGATTCTGAATTGAGTTGAGCGCGTACTGCGCATTTTCTTTGCGAGCAAAGCGGGAACTTCCAAGACGTTTGTTTGAAGTGGTGCCGGTTTTCAACCGGCATGGCTGGTTGAAAACCAGCCCCACATTCAACCCGCTCCGTGGACGCCGAACGCACCCCTGACAAATCGAGTCACGGTTCGGATCGCGCGGTCGATGGCGATACCTCGGGACGATCGAAGAGCGCGGAAATCATCCCGCCGACCACGAGCAATGCCATCGGCGTGATGACGGCGCCAATCATCACGTTGTGTTGGTTGTATTGCCAAAAGGCGATCACCAGCCAGGCACCGGCGAGGAGAGCGCCGCCAACGATTCGTTTTATGGGAGAAGACACGAAGAAGGAGAGGAGGAGCAGGAGAGCGCCTGCTGCCAAGACCAAGGCTTGGTCGGCTGCTTGGCTGAATTCATCGATCAGTTCGCCTTGCAGCGCGGCGTTCAGATAGTTCAGGTGCAACTCGGAACCGTCCATCGTGGCGTCGCCGAAACGGAACGGCGTCCGATACTGTTCCGGCAACACGGCTTTGGCCGGTCCGATGATGACCGTCTTGCCTTTGAAGAAGCCGGTTTGTTCGAAGTTCGCCTGGCGCACCACGGGATCGAAGATGTCCTTGAACGAAATCGTGGCAAAGGTTCCCCGCGGACCGGTGAAGCGGAGCAGGGGATGAATCGATGGCGGGGGTAATTCATCGCCACGATCGAGCGATCGGATGATGCGTGAGGAGAAGGAATGATAAATCAATTCCTCGGGGAATGTCGCGTCCGGCATGCCGAGGTTGTCCTTGGCGAGTTGGTTCATCGAGAGGTCGTACAACCCTCGGCGGGCGACGCCATCAGCATCCGTGTGCACGGTGACGAAGCCGACCCGCTGGTCGTGCATATCACCGGACTCGTTGCGCTCGATCAAGGTCGGGCTGGGATAGATGAACGCCAGCATGCCGGGATTGAGTTCGAAACTCGCGCCGAGCAACACCTTGTCCGCGTGACGATCGAGCACCTTTTTCATCTCGGGATCTTCTGGCTTCTCCACCGCGAAGGTGAAATTCAGGATGATCTTGCTGGCGCCGAGTTGGGCCAGTTGATCTACGGCGCCCGCGAAGACTTCACGATTCCAAGGGAACTCACCGCGCAAGACCTCCATGAAATAGCGATCGTCGTCCGTCGCATTCGTCAAAACCGATCCGGAGAAATCCTGGTTGTAGCTGACGCGATCGACAGAGACGTAAACGAGGTTCGTGTTGAGGGTGGACAAGCGTCCCGAGCGCAGGCGGTAATCGACAAAATACCTCTCGGTATCCTGAATGGGGACGACGTTTCCGAAGGCGAAGTAGAAGATCAAGGAGACGATCAGTGCCGCTAGGAATGAGCGATAGCGGGGGCGATACTTCGGCGTCTCGGGTTGGACGTCCGCTTTCGGTTCCTCTGTTGCTTCATCCGCCACGGGCTGATTAATACCGCTGGAGAGACGAGCTTGCGAGTCCGAAGGGCTCGATCTATGACTGACGCATGCGATTTCTCGTAATCATTTCCTCCGTCCTGATCGCCTCGTCATTGTTCGCCCAGACGCCTGATCGGCGCTTCGTGGAATGGGACAGAAACAAGGATGGGAAGCTGTCGCGGGAGGAACTCCCAAAAAACCTCCAACGCAACTTCAATCGCGTTGATGCCGACAGGAACGGCTTCATCTCTCTGGCCGAACACCAACGCGTCTCGAGCAGTGGGAAGAACCGTCAACGCAGTCGCGCAACAGGCATCGACGGATATCAGATCACGACGGATATTCCCTACGCCGCCACGAAGAATCCGCGACAAATGCTGGATCTCGCCTTGCCGGAGAAGCGCAAGTCCGATCGCCCGCTTCCGGTGTTGGCATTCATTCACGGAGGCGGTTGGCGCAAGGGGAGCAAGAATGGCGGCCTACGACGCCTCGCACCTTACCTTGAAGCCGGCGGCTATGCCGGGGTATCGATCGGATACCGCTTGAGCGATGAGGCGGTCTGGCCGGCGCAGATCGACGATTGCAAGGCGGCCATTCGCTGGCTTAAGGCGAACGCCAAGAAATACGATCTGGATCCCACTCGCATCGCCGTGCATGGCACTTCGGCGGGCGGTCATCTGGTGGCGATGTTGGGAGTGACAGGGGATGACCAGACCAGGGTCGCCTGCGTGGTGGACTTCTTCGGTCCAACGGAATTGCTCACGATGGATGATCATCCCAGCAAGATCGTCCACAACGCGCCGGACTCACCGGAAAGCAAGCTGATCGGCGGTGCGATCCAGCAGAACAAGGAGAAGACTCGGCAAGCTTCGCCAATGACGCACGTGTCCAGTGACGACGCCCCGATTCTCATCGCTCACGGAACAGAGGATGCGCTCGTGGCTTATCCGCAGTCAGTCGACTTTCATGCCATGCTCAAGAAGTCTGGGGTGGATTCGACTTTGATCACGGTCAAGGGCGGCGGCCATGGCTTGGGCGGATCGGAATTGCAGTCCTTCGTCACCCGGTTCCTCGCGATCCACCTGCTGGATCGGAAGGACTCCATCGCCGACCGGACGATCATGAACTCTCGCTGAGCTGTCGCCGATTTCGTCAGAAGAGCCCGTCGGGGGGCAGCCAGGCGCAGATGGTGGCGTCCCCAAATGGGACGCTACGGTAATCGAGGAAGTAGTCATGCCATCTTGGCCTCAGATCAATTTCGGAGCCAGCGAAGAGATGGTCGTATGGCAGGCTTTTCCGAGATAGCTGAATGTGATCGGCAAGGCGTTGACGTGCGCCCGAGCGTGGTTGACGGCTTTTCTGAACTCGGTCATGCAGA